>NZ_DHYX01000013.1:35937-64787 GCF_002414285.1 Clostridium sp. UBA5119
GGAAATTCCCCATTACTTTTTTAATATATTTTAATATATTATTTTACTTCATATCACATATTAACACCTTTGTTTAACTGTAGTAATATATTTATATACGGAGGTGTATAAATTATGATTTATTTTGCTCATAGAGGTGCTAGCAAAAATTATCCTGAGAATACTTTGCTTGCTTTTCATAAGGCTATAATTGCTGGTGCAAAAGCTATTGAACTAGATGTTCATAAAACAAAGGATAATAAACTAGTAGTTATCCATGATGAAAATGTTGCAAGAACCTTTCAAGGTAAGGGACTTATAAAAGACTTAACCCTCGAAGAAATTAGTTCCTTAAAATCTAGAAATATTAATTATGAAAATAACAAGTTATGCAAGATTCCAATTTTATACCAGGTCTTAGAGTTACTTAAACCTAGTAAAATCTTTATAAATATAGAACTTAAAACTGATGTTACTCACTATAAAAATATAGAAAAAGACGTGATTGATTTAATAAAAAACTATGGTATTGAAAACCATGTATTACTTTCTAGTTTTAATCACACTTCCCTTGAAATATGTAAATCCATAGATAAAAATATAAAATTAGGTGTGCTAATTGATAGAAAAATTGATAATATAATTGCCTATGCTAAAAATCTAGGTGCTTATTCTTTAAATTCTAATGTTTATTTAGTAAATGAGCCTTTAATCAAATTGGCTCATAATAATAATTTAAAAGTATTTACCTACACCGTAAATAAACCATTTATAGCCAATCACCTTGATAAAATTGGATGTGATGGTATCTTTACCGATAACATAGAGAAATTTATTCACTCTTAGTATAGTTTAATTTTTAAAACTTTCAATAAAAAGATATGGATTTATTAACATTTTATTTAATAAATTCATATCTTTTTTTGTTATGTAATATAAAATAATAATCATAAACTTTTTATGATTTTATTAATCTCTTAACCTATTTTTATTAACAACGGTAGTATTTCTCCCCTTTTCCTTAGCCTCATAAAGGTTTATATCTGCTCTATGTATTATATCTTCGGTATTCATATGTAAATCTCTAAATCCATATACTCCGAAACTACATGTTATACTAAACTTATTTCCTTTATGTTCAAGGGTTGTTTCCTCTAAATTCTTCCTAATTCTTTCTGCAATAATTTCTGCTTTATCTTCATCCGTGTCATTTAAAACTATTAAAAATTCTTCTCCACCATAACGTCCAATCCAATCACTTCCATTACTTCTAATATATTTTGAAGCAATTCTCGTAAAGTCCCTTAATACATTATCTCCAACTATATGACCATAGGTATCATTAATTTCCTTAAAATAATCTATATCTGCCATTATAACAGACATAGATTTTTTTTCCCTTATAGATTTCTCAACATCAACTTCTAATCGCTCTCTTATGTACCTTCTATTATATACACCTGTAAGATCATCTATTAGTGTAGTTTCTTGTATGTTTTTCAAAAACTTCTCAATAGATTCTGCATATTCCTTCTCCCTATCTATAATAGCTCCCCCTTTTGATATATCCTTCACTAATTCAACTATATAGGTTTCCTTGCCAATATTTATAGGAGAAGCCATAACTAGAAAAATCCTGTTTTTGTTATACTCTATTTTTACTACAGTTTCATTACTTTCATATGCCTTTTTAGAAATACAATTTTCACATATGCCCTTCTTATCCCATAACTCATAACAGTGTGTATCAGTATTTATAGTATTGATATCTGTTGATAAAATTTTATTATTATTGGGATTAATTATTCTTATCACATCATATATATTTTTAAAGATTGAAAGTCGCTCTTTCACATCATCCATTATATCCATACTTCAAAAACCTCCTTGTTTAAAATATGGCTTCATTTGTTCTGTATTTTTTATTTTTCAACTGTAATAAAGTACATCTCTACATGTAATTCTAAAATATCTTTAATATATATTTTGAAAAAATGATCTAGAATATACTTCTATTTAACTATTCATCTATAGGAAGTACATCTATATATTTCTCTGATACATCATTTGTAAAACTTTCTACACTCATAAGTTTTTTATTAATCTGCTTAGTCCTTGTACCTACAAGCTTATCTAAATCTGTACTTGCTTGATTTAACTTTTTCTGTGTAGCTTTAAGTACCTCTTCAAATTTTCCAAACTCTGTTTTAACTGCTCCAAGTACATTCCAAACTTCACTTGATCTTTTTTCAATTGCAAGAGTCCTAAACCCCATCTGTAAACTATTTAAAAGTGCTGCTAAAGTTGTTGGGCCCGTTATATTTATCTTATATTCTCTTTGAAGAATTTCAACCAAATTAGTCCTTTTAACTACCTCTGCATAAAGACCTTCTATTGGTAAAAACATAATTGCAAAATCAGTGGTGTAAGGTGGGTCTATATATTTATCTCTAATATCCTTAGCTGATTTCTTTATGGCTGTTTCTAACTTTTTATAACCTTCTTCTATTAAACTTTGGTCTCCTGTATCATAGGCATCCACTAAATTATGGTATACATCCAAAGGAAACTTTGAATCTACAGGAAGGTATACTACATCAGAGGTTTTATCCTTACCTGGAAGTCTTATTGCAAATTCCACATTATCTCTAGATCCTTTCTTAGTTACTACATTTATATCGTACTGTTCTTTAGTAAGAATTTGATCTAAAATTCTTCCCAATTGAATTTCTCCTAAGGTTCCTCTAGTCTTAACATTAGAAAGAACTTTTTTTAAATCTCCTACTCCCATAGCTAAGGTTTGCATTTCTCCTAGTCCTTTATGCACAACTTCCAATCTTTCACTTACCAACTTAAAGGATTCTCCTAATCTTTTCTCTAATGTACTTTGTAACTTTTCATCCACAGTTTCCCTCATTTTTTCTAACTTATCCTCAGTAGATTTAAGCAACTCACCCTGTTTTTGGGATAAATCATTAAATTTTTCCTTTTGAAGATCGTTAAACTCATTAACACTTTTAGAAAATTGATTTTCAAAGGATTTAAGTGATTTTTCTATAGTATTAGAATATGTATCTAGTTGATTCTTTTGAAAATTTGCTATTTCACTCATTCTACCTAAAATAGCTTCACTTAACCTCTGTATTTGAAGATTCAACTCAATTCTAGCTTCTTTTTCACCTTTACGAGATTCTTCCCTATTTCTAGAGATTTCATCTCTAAAGGCTTTTTCTAATTTATCAACACTTTTATCTATATCTCCTACTCTTTGTTCTATATGTAAAATTGAACTCTCAATATCACCTGTACTGCCCTTATGCATTCTGCTTCTAGAATCCTTTAATTTTAAAGTAAAATATATATTTATAATTAACAATATAATTACAATAACCAATAAAATTTCCATTACCTTATCCCCAATCTTAAAATTTATATAAGAATATTACTCTCAAATACCATTTAAAGGCTAAATAGAAAATTTTATCTATTTAGCCTTATATTTAAGGTAAAATAAGAAACATGAAAATATGTTCCCTTGGTCATTATATCATTTTTCAGTATAAAATTACAAATAGATTAAACTATTAAACTCTTCAATGTTTTTTACTATCTATTTAATTTATGTTATATACTTTTCATAAGTACAATTTTAAACTCAGTACCTATGTCCACTTCACTTTTAACTTCTATATATCCTCCTTGGGCTTCAATAATTGATTTACTAAGAGATAATCCAATTCCAACAGACTCAGATTTTCCCCCTTTATAAAATCTCTTAAAAATATTATGAAGATCCTTTTCACTAATTCCCACCCCATTATCCCTTATTACAATTTTTGTATTTATAGGGTTTTCTTCAAGCTCTATATGAATTTCACCATTATAACTATGTTCTACACCATTCTTAACTATATTAATCAACGCTTCTCCTAACCATTTCTCATCATAATTAAACATAAACTTATTTTTATTTTTTTTGTTAATCTCTTCTTTATTACTTATTAACGTTTCTTCATACATATTACTTTCAAACACTATATTAACTTTATTTTCTGCTGCCATCATTGCAACATTGTCTATAACTTCATAAATAGTATTAACTAAGCTATTTTCCTTCATGTTAAATTCAATTGCTCTTGCATCTACCTTTGCTAGCTTCAATATACTTTTTATAAGCCAATCCATACGATTTAATTGTGTCTTACTATTATGTAAGAATTTTTCCCTATTTTCTTCACTAATTTTCTTATTACTTAAAATATCATTATAAATAATAAGGGCAGATAGCGGTGTTTTTAATTGATGAGATATGTCTGATAATATATTTACTAGAAACTCCTTTTCTTTTTTTAAATCTACCATCTGACTTTGTAAAACTTGTCTCATATTTTTAAATCCATAGGAAAGTTTTGCAAAATCTCCTTCCTTCTCTTCATAAAGATTTACATCATAGTTTTCTTCTAGTATTTCCTTTGAGGCTCTTGTCAAATTTCTTACTCGACTATATATACCTCTATACTGAATATAATTTAATAATATTAGTAAACCTCCAAATGTACTACCTATAATTATAAATATAAATTTACTATTTTTAAAAGCTTCATTTATTCCATCTATATACATTATATTCATATTGTCTTTATAGCCATAATTATCTATAATTTTTTCTCCTAATTTTATCTCTTCCTTTGTTGGCACTTTAAAGGCTGCCTCTACTAAATCCGCTTCAAGATTAGGGAATTTTTCTACCATTGTAGATAACATTGCAGCCCTGCCATCTATATATTGACTCTTTATGTTATTAAAATAAAAAGTAATCCACATATTAACGATAAATATAAATATTATAATTATAAATAATAACACTATAGAACTCTTTTTTAATTCTGGATTTATAAGCTCTTTCATTAATTTCTCCTACTTTCCATTAACAACTTCTTTTACCCACATATAGCCTAGTCCTCTTTTCGTTATAACATATTCTGGCTTACTAGGATTATCTTCTATTTTTTCTCTAAGTCTTTTTATATAGACTGAAAGAGTATTTTCCTCTACATATGCTCCTTCTTCACCAAATAATTCCTTTAATATATGATCCTTGCTAAGTAATATTTCTGGACTCTGTAGAAATGCTAAAAGAAGTCTATATTCCTTTGCTGTTAATGATATCTTTTCATTACCCTTGGATACCTCTGCACTAGACGTGTTAATAATTATATCCCCTGACCTTAAAGTTGTTATATTATTATCACCTTTTCCAACTCTTCTTAAAACTACACGGATTCTTGATAATAACTCCTTTACTCTAAAAGGTTTTGTTATATAGTCATCACCACCTATATCTAATCCCAAAATTATATTTACTTCTTCATCTAAAGCAGTTAAAAATATTATAGGTGTGTCCTTCTTTTCCTTCACGTATTTGCAAAAGTCATATCCACTTCCATCAGGTAAATTTATATCTAGAAGTATTAAATCAAACTCATCATTATTAAATTTTTCTTTTCCATTCTCTATAGAGCCCACTCTAAAAACCTGATACTCTTCTTCTTGAAGGGTATATTCTACTCCTAAAGCTAATGCCTCATCATCTTCAACTAATAAAATTCTATTCATTACATAACCTCCTCCATAAACAAATTTTCAAATTATTTATTAACACTACTTTAAAACTTGCATTTATAACTTAATTTTATCATTAAAATCATATAACATTATAGGAATTTTAAAAAGCCTAGGTTATAATTATATTAAAACAAAAATCCAAAGAATATTTCCTTGGATTTTTGTTTTATCTATTTCTTATTCTTATTTTAAAATAACTGTTTTATTTAATAATAGGTCTATATTATTTACTCACCTCTTATACTATCAATAATATTTTGTTTACTTAATTTTCTAAGAGGTATTAATGCTGAAACATATCCCATAATAATTACAGCTACAATAGAAATAATAATACTATTCCATGGTAATGTGAATTTAAAATCCCTAATATTTGACATAGGGTTATATAGTATATATGCTAGTATAGTACCTGCTACTGAACCAATAATTCCTCCGTATAGTCCAAATAATACACCTTCAAAGGTTATCATTTTTCTCACTTGTTTCCTTGTCATCCCTATAGCTTTTAAAGCTGCTATTTCCTTATTTCTAAGAAGAATATTTGTAGTTACCGTATTTACAATGTTTACTGCACTTATTAACGTTATTACTATTATAAATCCCATAAGCAATATACTCATTTGCAATTTATACGCCTTTTCACTTTTAGCAGATTCTATTTTATTATAATAGCCAATTCCTGCATTAGTATTTTCTATCTTTTTTAGCGATTTATCTATTTTATCTAAATAACTTTCATCTTTAATTTTTATTCCCATATCTGTAACTTTAAAATTTTTCATCTGCTGCTGATTGCCTTCTATTATATTCTTAACAGTATTCTTACTTCCTATAACATTTAATACTCCTTGATAATCTAAATCACTAAAAGGCTGAACATCCATAATTGCTACTACCTTAACCTTCTTAAGCTCCTTACTATTAAAGTTCTCTTGTCCATCTGAATATTCCACATCACTAATTAGTATCTCATCTCCTACTTTAAGTTTAGCCATAGGTGCAATAAGACTTCTCTTATCTCCAAAGAATGTTGTTTCTCTAACTATAATTACTTCTCCATCCTTAAGATTATCAATGCTTCCTTCCTTAATATATTTCTTAGCCACATTTAACTTATTATCTTCATAGGCTTGAAATACAACACTAATTTTCGATTTGTTTTTTCCATCAACTTTACTCTTGAATAAATCTTCATCCCTATTTTCTGCTGCCCACTGTCTTACTTCTTTAGGTATAGCATAATCCTCAACAAATCCTTGAGTTAATATGAAATTATAATGTTTATAGACTTCACTTACCCCTGAAATATTTCTTACTTCTTCAATTAATTTATTATTTATAGCATCTAGTTTTTCAGTATTACCATTATCATAAATGGTAAATGCAATGTCATTATCTTCAGTAACCTTCTCAGAAAAATTATCTGAGAACTTAGCAAAGCTCATAAAAGCTACAAATAGGGTTACACTTATAGCCATAGATAATACAGTGATATAAAATCTTCTTTTATTTCTCTTAACATTTTTTAGAGCCATGGCTGTATCTATTTTGAATAACTTTCCTAAAAATTTACCACTCCTATTTCTCTTTTCTTTCTTAATTAAAGATTGACTACTTATAGCTATTAATGGCGAAATCTTACCGGCACTTCTAGCTGGTAGATAAGCTGAAACATATATAGTTGCTGCTCCTATACCACTACTTAATAATAGTACAAATGGTGATGTTACTACTTTAAGGTTTGAAAACTCACCCAATCCTGACATCTTATTAAAGGTAAATGCAATACAATATACAGCCACTATTCCAAAGAATACTCCAAGAGGAATACCTATAAATATCATAATAGATGCTTCTCTAATTACTAAATTCATAATTTGTTTTTTAGTAGTTCCAATAGCTCTTAACAATCCAAACTGCTTCATTCTTTCTGCTATGCTAATATGGAAAGCATTATAAATAACCACCACTGTAGCCAAAACAACAATTCCTATAACAATGAAAACTATCATAAATAGAGATTTATTCATATCAGCATTACTGGACTCCCCTATAAGTCTTAGTAAATCTTTATTTTGTATTACTTCACTTTTACTACTAACAAGATTAGATACTTCCTTAATCACTTCTTGTTTATCAGCTTCATCCTTAATTTCAACTAATAATGTGGAATCTTCTTTCACATTACTATCATTCTTTATTAAATAAGCCTTTGATATTCCTTCACTTTGATTTCGCCAATCATCTTTAGCTATTCCAGATAAGGTATAATCTTTTTCATCTCCATCTTCATCTTGTATTTTAATTATATCACCTACTTTAACTTCTTCATCAAAATATCTAAGAATCCATCTTTCAATAACAACTTGATTATTACTCCTAGGTAATTGGCCTTCTTCTAAATTTATATTCATAAGTTTAAATGCAGCTTCATTTAAATAGTTAAGTTCAATGTTTTTATCCTTTATAAATGGAACAGCGTTTTTACTAATCATAACCCCTAAACTATTAACATTTATATTAGTTTGAATCTTATTTATTTCATCTTCAGATACATTAGTTATAGCAACATGAAATGCCCCTATACTTTTCTTTGAATTTTCAATCATAGAATTCTGCACTGTTAATATAAAAGTACATATTGATGTTATAAGTGCTACTGACAATATTATTCCTATTATAGTTAATATTGTCCTTTTTTTATTATCCTTTAAGTATTTTCCACTTAAAGCTTTATAACTATTAATCAATGTTTCTTCCCCCTATGCCATAGTTTTATCACTTTCAATTTTTCCATCACTTAAAGTTATAACTCTATCTGCTTGTTCAGCCACATTCCTATCGTGAGTTATAAGTATTAGAGTTTGATTATACTTTCTAGCCGTAACCTTTAAAAGCTCTATAACTTCCTTAGAATTCTTACTATCCAAATTACCCGTTGGCTCATCTGCAAGAATTATAGATGGCTTATTTATAAGCGCTCTTGCTATTGACACTCTTTGTTGCTGACCTCCTGAAAGCTCTGATGGAATATGTTTTCTTCTATCCTCAAGACCGATCATAGATATAATTTCATCTAAATATTTTTTATCTACCTTCTCACTATCAAGAAGGGCAGGTAAAGATATATTTTCTTCTACATCGAGAATAGGCATTAAATTGAAGAATTGAAATATAAATCCTATATTTCTTCTTCTAAAGATACTAAGACCAGTTTCATTTTGCTTGTATATGTCTATATCATTTATAAATACTTTTCCGCTAGTAGGTATATCTAATCCTCCAATTAAATGAAGTAATGTAGACTTTCCAGAACCTGAAGCTCCTACTATAGCTACAAATTGTCCTTTATCAATGCTAAAGCTAGTATCATCTAAAGCACGAACCTGACTATTTCCTTCTCCATAATACTTCTTTAAGTTTTCAACTCTTAAAATCTCCATACATAATTCTCCTTCAATCTATATTAAAATTTTGTAGTTACAATAATTTAACTCTTAGCCTCAATAGTATTTAGATTAAGGTTATATTAATCACTGAACTTCTCTTTACAAATATCATTATATATATTTAACTATTTTTTCACCATAAACCTTACCTTACACAATTAATAGTTTTCTTACATTTTAGTCATATAAGAAAGAGTGTAGCTAAATTGTCATTAAACAAATTTAACTACACTCTTCCAATTCTAAAAGTTAATTATATAACTCCATTCCTAAATCAGTAGTAGATGAATGTTCAAATTCACATATATCATATCCAGATACACTTAATTGAAAATCCTTCTTTTTTCCTCTCCCTATATACCCTTCATAACTACTATTTGAATTTACTGAATTAAAGTTTTCTTCATTACCTAGATCAGCTCCATCAAAGTATACTCTTCCTCCATGATTATCTTTTAAATTAACCTTCATAGCATAATTGTCAAAATCAGTGGTATACTCTACATCCCTTCCAACTAATATAACATTTTTTCCTATTGGCATGTAGGCTTCTATATTTATATAATTAGCATTGATGGTAACATTATTAGGTAGCACTTTTCCTTCTCCATAATCCTTATAAGTACCTCCTGAATATACCCTAGCATTATTACAATCTATTTTAACATTTTCAGCATTTATAAATTCTCTTAAGTCTATTTCTAGATAATTGCTAGTTTTAATATTAATATTTTTAAGAGTATTATTATGTGGCAAATTTACATATCCCCCTCTAGGGCTTGTAAAAATCAATGTATCTTTCAAAACTTTACTATCCTTTATTGTTAGGTTTGTATAATAATTACTATTAAAATTAATGTCTACTCCCACTGGAACTTCTATAACAATTTGAGCATTATTATTTTTTTCTTCCATAAGTGTGTAAATAATTGCATCATAAGATTTTTCAAAAAATCCCCTTATATTTTTTGCTTCAAAAAAATTATACATAGTTCTGTCTCCTACAACTTTAAGACCCTTTGTATTGGCATCATAGGAAGTTTGTACCTTCATATCATTTTCTATATATTCTAGTACCTTAACCCTTGTATTTTTATCTGATGAAGATTTAATTTCTACATTATACCCTTTATTTTCTAATGATGAAATATCAACAACATCAACTTGTTTATCTGTTACGAATACTTCTCTTTCCGAAGGAGTTGCATTTATTATTTCTCTTTGAACTCTATAAACTTCATTTGCAATTTTAGGCATCATATATGCTCCACTTACAATAGATCCTGTAATTCCTACTGCAAGAAACACTCCAGCCACAATAAGAGATTTTTTCCATCTATTCATTAATTTTTTCCTCCTTATCATCTTTATTTTCTTCTTTATAATCTACATCTATAACTTCTGTAAATATAGGCTTTTCTTCGTAAGCCTTATCTTCTACAGAAATTTCTTCTACCTCTTCATTTTTTTCAGTGGCACTTTCAGTATTCTTCTCATTACCTTCAGCATTTTCTTGTTGATTTTTAACTCTTACATACATATTTCTAGTTTTAACCCAAGATATATACTGAACTACTAGGTATTTTAATCCTTTATATACTAGACAGTACAAGATCCAACATAAAATAATAAATCCAGTCCATGCTATACAAACAAAGAATCCAAATACTCCCATAGATATATCAATTCCGCAAAGGAAGGCAGCTCCTAGATAACCTATAAAGTTTGCAATTGACATTCCAACAAGTCCTAAACCACTGGTTATCATAGATATAACTATTGTTAACGCTGGGAAAAATAATAAAACACTTATAACAACTATTATTAATTTTACTCCAGCAGAAGATATCTTTCCGTTAATTACTGAATTGGAATCTAAAAATTCCTTAGTCTTATTACCTGCCTTTTTCCCTTGTCTCTTTACGTTTTTCCAAATATTTTTAGCGTCCTTAGAAACTTTATCTTTAAGTTCACTATTGCTACTACTTGTAGATTTGCCTTGTCCCTTCATCTCTTCAGTTAATTCTTTTGCAATGCTCTTAGGAGAACCTAATGTTTTTATAATCTCCTCATCACTCTTTCCCTGCAATTCTCCATTTAAGAAAAATTCTTCATAGTCCCTTAATATATCATTTATCTCAAGTTCACTAAAAGCTCCCTTTAAGTAATCTCTAAGTATATCTAAAAAATCATTTTTAGTCATTATTCTTATTCTCCTTCCTATAACATCCTAATATTAAATTTACATCCCTTACAAACTCATCCCATTCTTTAACTAAAGTACTTAAATTACCTTTTCCATAGTCTGTAATCCTATAGTATTTTCTATCTGGGCCACCTTCTGACTTCACCATATAGGTTTCAAAATTTCCTTCTGTAGTAAGTCTTCGTAATAATGGATATATAGTGCTTTCCTTTACTGACATAACTCTTGAAATATTTTCTACAATTTCATACCCATACATATCTCTGTCATTTATAAGTGTGAGAACACAGATTTCAATTACACCTTTTCTGAGTTGTGTACTCATATCTAAACCTCCTTTATTAAGTTTTAATAACATACTTTTCTTTGTATATATTTTAACTATCCTTATACTATGTAAAACACAATAGTGTCTTAAAAAATATAGAAGTTACTGTGTATTACACAAACCTTCTAAAACTTTAGCAACTTAACTATGTAAAACATAGTAGTCCCTTTTAAATTTGGTACTACGTTTTACATAGTACCCTTACATTCTTATGTTATCATAGTATCGTGTTATACACAATAGGTACATATTAAAAATATCATAAATAAAACATAAAGATTTTATAAATATATTTAACTGCTATATTCTAATTAGTGTACAACCTCTTTATATTAAAATAACCAAGGCTTTAAGCCTTGGTTATACAATGTTAAACTAAATTATTTATAGCTTTCATATACTTCTTGAATCTTATCCCAGTTAAATAAGTTCCAAATACTATTAACGTAATCTGGTCTTACATTCTTATATTTTAAATAATAAGCATGTTCCCAAACGTCGATTGTTACAAGTGGTTTTCTACCTTTACTTAAAGGAGATTCCTGATTTAAAGTAGCCATAACTTCTAGCTCACCATCACTATTTAAAACTAGCCATCCATATCCTGAACCAAATTGTCCAATAGCAGCTTTAGAAACAGCTTCTTTCATATTTGCAACACTTCCAAAGGCTTTATTAATTTTTTCAAGTAATTCTCCCTTTGGTTCACCTTTTCCTCCTGGTGTTAAAATACTAAAGTAAAAGTTGTGGTTTGCCACTCCTCCACCTTGATTAATAACTCCTTGACGAATTTCATTTGGAATACTATCTAAATTCTCTAACAATTGTTCTAAAGTTTTACCTTCAGTAAGAGCTTCATGTCCTTCAAGTAATTTGTTAAGATTATTTACGTATGTTTGTAAATGTTTGCCGTAGTGAGTTTCTACTGTTAAAGCATCAATGTGTGGCTCTAGCTCATTATATTCATAAGGTAATTTAATTTTATCATATGTCATTTTAATTCACCTATCCTTTCCATTTATATCATATGCTTATATTTTACCACTTTTCATACATATAAGCACTAATAAAAATTTTTACTTACAATTTATTATTATAAATTATTTAATATATTATTCATTAACATTTCATATACATTAATATGTGCAAATTTATTTTAAAAATCAATAATTAAGGAGAGATATTTTATGAAATCCACACTATTAATGTGGGAATGCATTGGTGCAATCATGATTTTCCTAATAGGTGCATTAATACATTTTGGCTATGAAGCAACAAACAAGTTATCTTTTACTTCTGGTATCTTTGCCGTTAATGAAAGCATATGGGAACACTGTAAGCTTACCTTTTGGTCTCCTCTAATCTTTGCTATTATAGAATATTTTTTCGTAGGTAAATATGCAAATAATTTTCTCTTTGCAAAGACTCTAAGCGCTTATATTACAACAATTTCAATGTTAGTTATTTATTATGAAACGCTTAAAAAGAATGTCCATCACTCACTACTTAAAGATTTAATTATCTTTGAAGTTAGTATTCTAATAGGACTATTAGTAAGTTATAACTTAATGTTACTACCTGAATTTCCACCAATAATGAATAAGATAGCCATTATTATGCTAGTTGGGGCTACATTCATATTTTACCTATTTACTTATTGTCCACCGAAATTACCTATATTTTATTGTACCGTATCTAATTCCTATGGTATCAAGAATTAAACTTTCACAATAAATATTATTAAAAATGACTATATCAAAATTAACTAAATGTTAATATTTAATATAGTCATTTTAAAATTTATTATACCTTAGGTAATTCTATTATAAATTCCGTTCCTTCATTAACTTCACTTTTAACTTTTATATTTCCTCCATGAGCTTCTATTATTGCCTTAGATATGGTAAGGCCTATACCAGCTCCTCCTGTAACTCTAGTTCTTGATTCATCAGCCCTGTAAAATCGCTGAAAGATATAAGGTAAATGCTCTTTAGAAATTCCTATTCCACTATCCCTTATGTGTATTATTGCTATATTTTTTCCTTCATCACAGGTAATTTCAATTATTCCCCCTTGCTCAGTATATTTTATTCCATTTGAAATGATGTTTATTAACCCTTGAGTAATTTTATCTCTATCTACATTTATAATAAAAGTTTCTAGTTTATTGTTCAAACTGATATTTTTATCATGAAGTTCCTTTTCAAAATTAATTAGAATCATTTCTACTAGTTCCTTTATATCAACTTCATTTTTATTTAAAATCAAATCTTCACTTTCGTATCTAGAAAGATGCTCTAAGGAACCAACTAACCTACTTAATCTTCGTACTTCCTCATGAATACTTTGCAGCCTTTCTTCTGTAGGCTCCCAAATTCCATCTATTAATGCCTCCAGTTGTCCTTGCATGGTAGTTAACGGAGTCCTAAGTTCATGGGAGATATCCTTAGTCATGGTTTTTCTTATCTTTTCCTCTTCATCTAAACTAAAAGCCAAAGTATTTACTGAACTAATCATTTCATTAATTTCTTTTATATTGCTTTCCTCTTTAATTTTATTTTTATATTTGCCTGTAACTATAGAATTTGTGGCTTTAACTACGCTTCCTATAGGTTTGCTTATTGAAGTAGAAATTAAAATTCCTATAAATATGGAGATACCTAAAGAAAAAGTCCCCACAAAAATTAATATATTATCTAAGGTTNNATTTTAAAAAAAATCACATCAGAATCATTATAATAAAGGGGACCATAATAGCCTATTTCAAGAATCCCCGCATATTTTTCATCTATTTTCAAATTATATACTTCCTCAGTATAATCACCTTTATATCCTGGATTTACAATGCTCATATTGTAACCCATCCTACTCATCATTGCCTCACACATACTACTATTATGAGTTTTAGCACTCCATATTACATTATCTGAAATATCTTTTATGCTTATAATAAATCCATTATTTATAGCTTCAATCCCTATGTTTTCTATATTTTTATTATCCCATTGTCCATTTTTATAAGTATTACTTATATCTTTAATCAGTGATTTTTTTCTTCCTCGTATAATATCCTCTAGATATCTATTAAAGTTTTTCTTCATAAATATATGAGATGAAAAACTAATTAAAAGAATAATTGTCATAGAAAATAATAAAAAAATCAAAGTAAGCCTATGTTTCAATTTCATCGAATTATTCACCACCAAACTTATATCCAATGCCGTGAACTGTTAATATATATTTAGGATTTTTACTATTTTCCTCTATCTTACTTCTTAAATTCTTAATATGAGAATCTATTATTCTATCATAAACATCACTATCATCCCCTAGAGCTCGATCAAGAAGTTCTCCTCTAGAGAATACTTTCTTTGGACTTTCACATAAAGCTAAA
Organism: Clostridium sp. UBA5119; assembly: GCF_002414285.1. Taxonomy (NCBI): domain Bacteria; kingdom Bacillati; phylum Bacillota; class Clostridia; order Eubacteriales; family Clostridiaceae; genus Clostridium; species Clostridium sp. UBA5119. The sequence continues at coordinate 50,922 of NZ_DHYX01000013.1, forward strand.
AGTATCTTGAACTCCGAAGGAGTTAATTCTACTAAATTATTACCTTGTCTTACCTCATAAGTATCTAAGTTTATAACTAGGTCTCCCTTATTAAAGGATAAAATATTATCCTGTTTATAATTCAATGCTCTTTTTAACACTGCATTTACTCTAGCCACTACCTGCTTAGGGCTAAATGGTTTTGTTATATAATCATCAGTCCCTAGAGAAAAACACTTCAAGATGCTTTCTTCCTCTACCTTGGCTGTTAACATTATTATAGGAACCTCTGATTCCTTTCTTATGATTTCACAAATTTTTTCTCCTGATATATCTGGTAACATTAGATCTAGTATTATCAATTTAGGATTGTATTGTTTATATTTATATATAGCTTCACTTCCATTAATTGCTGTTATAACACCATAGCCAGCTTTCTTTAGATATGCTTCCAAAACTTCTAAAATTTTAACTTCATCTTCTACAATAAGTATATCCACTTGCATCTATACTCCTCCATTAATTTAAAACTTATTATAATATACTTCCTAATTATAATAAATCATTATGAAGATTCTATGTAGAATTCCTCCATAAAATCTACACAACTTAAATATATACTTTAGCTACTATCTTAAAATTATGTATGAGGTGATAATTTTGTCTAATAAATCCATAACTCTAAATATTGATAATATGGTATGTACTTCCTGTGAGAATACTATAATAAGACATTTAAAAAAACTTTCAGGAGTTACAAGTGTAAAAGCAAACTATACTAAGGGAACTGTCCATGTAGAATATGATGCTGAGAAAGTACCCTATTCTACCATAGTTTCTACCATTGAAAAATCCGGCTACAAAGTTACTAGTGATAAGAAAAAGAGTACCTCAGAATTTTTACCCATTATGGGAATAGTCCTTATAGCTTTACTTATGATACGCCTTGGCAAAGGTACTGGCCTATTCGATATGTCATCTGCTTTAAGTAGTAAAGTTAGTTACATTGCTCTATTTACCATTGGTGTTTTCACATCTCTACACTGTGTGGGTATGTGTGGTGGAATAATGATGTCCCAAAGTATTACATCTTCTATTGTACCTGAAAAAAACAAATTTAAACCTGGACTTATGTATAATTTAGGCCGTTTAATTTCTTATACGGTTTTAGGTGGTATCGTAGGTGGTATTGGTAAAGCTTTTTCTCTTTCCTTTGGAGTTCAAGGCTTCATAGCAATAGTTGCAGGTTTATTTATGGTAATTATGGGTTTAAACTTATATGGTTTTAAAGCCCTTAGAAAATTTTCTATAAAGCTTCCTTGGAGTAACTGTAACTCCCAGAAAAAATTTAGAAACCCTCTTATAGTAGGATTTTTAAATGGGTTTATGCCTTGTGGTCCCCTACAGACAATGCAGCTTTATGCTCTAGCTTCTGGAAGTGTCATAGCTGGTGCGACTTCAATGTTTTTCTTTGCCCTAGGTACAATTCCTTTAATGCTAGGCTTTGGAGCTATTGCTAATGTACTTAGTCAAAAAAATTCCAAAAGATTAATTAAATACAGTGGTGGTATTATCATAATTTTAGGTATTATTATGGCTAATCGTGGCTTGTCTTTAATAGGAGTTAATTTAATGCCTAATTCCTTATCTTTAGGTGGAAATAATAATACAACTATATCCGATAAATCTTCAGCTAGTAAAGCAACAATTTCTAACGGAAAGCAAGTTATAAGGATTGCAGCTAATAATCAAGGATATACTCCAAATGTAGTTTATATTCAAAAGGGAATTCCTACAGAGTTTATAATTGATGGTGAAAGTATTAACTTCTGTAATAATAAAATTGTTATTCCATCTATGAATATTGAAAAGAATTTATCCTCTGGAGAAAATGTAATAGAATTTACTCCAGACGCTGGGGACATAAACTATAGCTGTTGGATGGGCATGCTTAGAGGAACAATAAAGGTAGTGAATGATTTAAATTCTATAAATGATTCTACTATACAAAATGATATAGATAGTGAATTTTATTATCCTTCTAGTGATTCTAATAACCAATTTTTTAATGGTGGTTTTTCTTGCCATTAATAAAAAAGAAGTATTAAGGAAATTTTCCTTTAANNTTCTTTTTTATATGCATTTTATATAATATTTAATTTTAAATAACTCTTTAAAACTAATTTAATGCAGCTAATAATTTCTCTATGTCTAATCCATGAACTATAGCAGCTTCTGCAAGAGTTTCTGCTTGAGCTGATGGGCAACCTACGCAACCCATACCAAAACTCATTAAAATTTCAGGAGCTCCTTCTTTCATTCTTATAACTTCACCTATTGTCATATCTTTATTTATCATATTCTTTTCCTCCTATAATTTGAATTTTTATTTATAACTAATAATTTAAAACTATTAGTATCTCTTACAAGTTAAAGTATACTAAAACGCTCTGCTATATTCGGTAACATAGGTTACATAATAGAAAATTTTTTTAAAAAAAGTATTCAAAGGTAAACTCCATTTACCTTTGAATACTTCATTACTTGTAATTCTAGCTTTCCATGAACATTTTCATATCATCTTCTACATTAGTTATTCCACCAATACCAAAGTTATCTACAAGAACTTTAGCAACATTTGGTGATAAGAATGCTGGTAATGTTGGTCCTAGATGAATATTTTTAACCCCTAAGTATAATAGTGATAATAATACTATTACTGCTTTTTGCTCATACCATGCGATATTATATGATATTGGTAGGGCGTTTACATCATCTAACCCAAAGACTTCTTTAAGTTTTAGAGCTATAACAACTAATGAATAGGAATCATTACATTGTCCTGCATCTAGAACTCTTGGAATTCCTCCAATATCTCCTAGGTTTAATTTATTATACTTATACTTTGCACAACCTGCTGTTAAGATAACTGTATCCTTTGGTAGTTTTTCAGCAAATTCAGTATAGTAGTTTCTTGATTTGGCTCTTCCATCACAACCAGCCATAACAAAGAATCTTTTTATAGCTCCAGTTTTAACAGCCTCCACAACCTTATCAGCCAAAGCTAATACTTGATTGTGAGCAAATCCACCAACTATTTGACCCTTTTCAATTTCTGTAGGTGCTTTACACTTTTTAGCCATTTCTATAATCTTAGAAAAATCTTTTACTCCATCTATATTAGCTTCTATATGTGCACATCCTGGCATTCCAGTTGCACCAGTTGTAAATAATCTATTCTTATAAGACTTATCTGGAATTACTATACAGTTTGTAGTCATAAGAATTGGACCATTGAACTTTTCAAACTCTTCCTTTTGCTTCCACCATGCATTTCCATAGTTTCCTNNTTTCTTAAAGAATGGATAATAGTGAGCTGGTAACATTTCACCATGAGTATAAACATCTACCCCTGTTCCTTCTGTCTGCTCTAACAACATCTCTAGATCCTTTAAATCATGTCCTGAAATTAATATTCCTGGATTTTTTCTAACTCCAATATCTACAGTTGTTATTTCTGGATGCCCATAGGTTTCAGTATTGGCTTTATCTAATAATGCCATACCATCTACTCCATATTTTCCTGCTTCTAATGCAAGTGCTATTAAATCATCAACAGTTAAACTATCATCTAAAGTTGCAGCTAATGCCTTAGCCATAAATTCATGAATTTCTCTCTCATTATATTTTAGGTTCATAGCATGCTTCATGTATGCTGATAATCCTTTTAATCCATAAGTTATAAGTTCTCTTAGACTTCTAATATCTTCATTTTCAGTAGCAAGCACTCCAACTTTTTCAGCTTTAGTATCAAATTCTATAGTATTATCTGCTGTCCAAGCTACTGCATCTGCCATTACTATTTCTTTCTTTTGTAGACCAAATATCTTTTTAAAGAAGCCTCCAGTTATTTTTACTTCTCCAACTTGTCCACCAGCACTAACAACTTTTCTTTTTAAAGTTTCTCTTAATTTTAAAGTTTCTTTTACTCTATTTAAAATAGCATCTCTATGGAAGTTAGCATTAGTAATAGTAATAAATAAATTTTCTGTAATATATTTATCTACTACACTATCAATAACATTTACTTTTCTTCCTTCATTACTTACGATAGCTAATCCTTTAGTTACATATACTAATAAATCTTGAGCCTTTGCAACTTGCTCATCTTTACCACAAACACCCTTTATAGTACAGCCTTTACATCCTGCTGTCTCTTGACATTGATAACAAAACATTGACATAAATTTCTCATCTCCTATTAAATTGTTATTATTGGTTTTCACAAGTTAAAGTATACTAAAGTATAAAACAATATTCGGTAACATTCGTTACCAAAATTCAAAAGAATATGTATTTAAATATGTAAATAAAATTTAGATATCAATAAAAATAAATAAAATGAACTTTAAGCACAAACTCTCATGTACTTAAAGTTCATCATTCCAAATATTAAAGATATTTTTTCTCTAACTCCTCTAATATTGAAGTATATTTTTTCATAATTTCAGTATTTGCATCTTCAAATTCAACACACTCTGCATTTACCATTTCAATGATTTCTTGCTTTAATTCTCTAGTAGCAAATTTATATATTACATTATCTTCTTTGTCTATATGCCTTTCTAAAAGATGAGTATAAGAAATGGCATTAGCAATAACATCTAATATAGCTTCTTTATTACCTGCTTTTAAATTTTCAAGTGCTTCACTTAGTCCTGTAATATAAAGTCTTCCCAAATCATGTTCTACAAGCATACCATATTTCACAGTCTTCTCTGCAATAAGTCCAAGCTCCTCCACCATCTTATTAAAAAGAATTACTTCTTCTTTTTTATGGTGATGTGCATCTGCATAATTTCTAATGAAATCTATCATCTTATAGAAATCTTCATAATTTACATTCTTTTCTTCTAGAGATTTGTAAGTAGCTTTTCTAACTACAGTAAGCATACGTTTAATATACTTATGCTCTTCCATCATTAAATCTATAGCATTCATCTTTTCTCCTCCTACTTTCTTTTAATGATTTGAGTTCCATCTCCTAATTCCTCGTATTCATAGTTACCATTAACTTCATTAACAAAGGCCTTAATCCATAGACCTCTTAAGCTATAGAAATAAGAAACATCTCCAGATTCTCTATTCCATATGTCCTTATGAACACAAATTCTTCTACTCCACTGTACCATATCTTCCGTAGACACTAGAACCTCATTCACTCTATCACATGGCATTCCATCTAATATATAGTCATTTATTCTATCATATATATCCATAGCATTACTTGCTGGATCTAATTTTTCTTTAACTTCCTTAGCTGCTTTCATTCCTTGATGAATATAAATATTTTCTAATTTAGCCTTAACTTTTTCATTACTATTTAGTAATTTAGTTGTCCAAGCTGCCATTCTTCCCTCTGCTGAATGTATTTTTCCTTGTAGCCACCCATGGATATTACTTGTATCTATCATTTCTTCTAAAGGAAGATTTGGCAGTTTTTCTCCATGATTTTCATTAATCTCCTTAGCTAATGAAGATACATCTAGTCCCTCTTCCTTAGCTAGATTAATTATTTCTTCCTCTAATCCTTCAAACCATAATATTTTGTTAAATAACCAATAATGTACTTTTCCAAGATATAAACTCATATTTTCTCCTCCTACATTTAAATAATTTTAAAACTCAAATCATGTTTATCTTCTATATTGAAATTACTTTATAGACATAATTTCAATATGTTTGTAAATCATAATCCGTTAGTTAAATATATTTTAACCTGCTTAATTTATATTAACCTTTATAAGCAGATTATATTTTATTAATCTCTACATCTATGAGTTTATATTAATATCTTTATAAATTCGGTAACATTGGTTACCAAAACAAATTAAAAGCCAATATATCAAAACTTTTTATGATATACCAGCTTATAATTTATATATTCATCCTATATATGATTTACATTTAATAGTTCTTCAAAATCTTCCTTAGGCATAGGTTTTGCAAATAAATATCCTTGGGCCATTTCACATCCTATCTCTTTTAAGAAATCCGCCTGTTCTCGCGTTTCTACCCCTTCACAAATTACTTCCATATTAATATTTTTCGCCATATCAACTATACTTTTAACAATATCTTTACTCCTCTGTGAATTAGTTGTTTCATCTAAAAATGCTTTATCTAGCTTTAAGGTATTAGCTGGAAACTCTTTTAAAAGATTTAATGATGAGAATCCAGATCCAAAATCATCAACAGAGATTTTAAATCCTACCTTTTTTAAACCTATCATTTTTTCTATAAGCCTATCAGCATTTTTCATAAAAGCACTCTCCGTTAATTCAAACTCTACCAATTTAGGATCTATGTTATAGCTTTTAACTAACTCATTAATATCCTTGATTATATTGGGATTATTAACATGAAATCTAGAAACATTTAATGATATTGGAACTACACTTTCTCCATTATCTAATCTTTCTCTTAAACACTGCAATACACTTTTATAAACATACATATCTAGGTTTACTATAAACCCATTTTTCTCAAACAAAGGTATAAATTTCACTGGAGGAATTAACCCTTTCTCAGGATCCTGCCACCTAACTAAGGCCTCAGCACCTACAATTTTCTCTGTATTTAAGTCATATTTAGGTTGATAATAAACCTTATATTCTCTATTTATAAGGGCCTTATACATTTTATTTTCTATTTCCAATTCCTCAATAATTTTATTTTCAAAACACTTATCATAAAAGGCAATTTTATTTGTATGAGAACCCTTAACTGATTTACGTGCTATATTAGCTTTATTGATAATATCTTCAACCTCTATACCATTAGAATTAAATATATAGATCCCACTTACAACTATTAACCTATAATTTTTTGCAAAAACCTTTTCTAATTGTCTAAAAATATTTTCAAATTTTGTTAACCTATCAATTAATTCTTTTTTATTTGTGTATTCTACAAGTATTAAAAAATTATCTGCAGATACCCTTGCAAAAATTTCATTTTCCCCCATTGAGTTGTATAATTTATTGGATATTGCACAAATAATTTTATCTCCTTCTTCATATCCTAAATTGTCATTTATAAACTTAAATTTATCTATGTCACTGTATATAAGAGCATAGGATTTTCCTTTATTAGTCTCAAGTATCTTTTTAGCTCTAACTTTAAACTTATTAGCGTTCCATAGACCTGTAAGTGGATCTGTAAATGCCATTTTTTCATAATACTTTGTTCTTCGTTGTTTTACATAAAAAAATATCAAAAGAGATATTATTACTAATAAAGATATAAAAATAATAATTTCTAATTTATATTTAACTAGTATAACCTTTAAATTTATTGGAATAGATTCTTGTACTACATTTTTCATAATAATATCTACCCTAGTTTTTTCATCTATAACATTAATAGCCTTATTAAGTATAGGTATTACTAATGAATCTATATTAGGATTTACTCCAATTGATATATTATAACTTAAATTTCCAATATTCATTGTTTTTAAATTATTATCTTTTATACGGCTAATAGCAATATTAGCTGTGTAGCTATCTAATACTGTTATATCTACTTTTCCCGACTTAACTGCATTAATACAACTAATATAATTATCATAATACTCAATGTTATATTGTCCAAATTTGTTTACAAAAGCTTCTTTGTTAATTTTCATATCAGTAGGTATAGCTATATCCACATTCTCTGTTTTTATATATTCTTCTCCTTTTCCAACTATAACTAAAGGTAAGGATATATATGGGTTAGTTAATATAATATCTCTAGAATTTGTGTTTTTTTCAATACTAGATTCACTAGCTATTAAATCTACTTTTCCATTTGCCATTAACTTTATAGCTTCTTCCGTATTTTTTACCTGAACATATTCAAATTCTATACCTATTTTTCTAGAGATTTCTTCTAACATATCTCTTACTATTCCAGAGAAGTCACCCTTACTACTCCTATATTCTATAGGACTTAAATAATCTTTATAAGCCACTTTTAACACCGGCTTTCTTTTTATAAAGTCAACCTCTCTTGGAGTAAGTAACGGTTGTTGATTTAAAATACTATTACCGTAATATTTTTCTCGTAATTTCATATCAAAATTTAACTCATCTAGTTTTATCTTTCTTAATGCTTCATTAAGTTCATTGGTGATATCATTATTCCCCTTTTGCGTTATATAATAAAAAGGGTGAATATCGCATTTGGCAACTAATCTACCACTATTCTGATTTGAAATGCTTCCTAAAACTATAGCATCCACATTACCTGATTCCATATCCGCTATCATTTCTTCTTCAAAATCATAGTATACTTTTTCATAAGAGAAATTATTTTGTTTTGCATAACCTTCAAAGACTGTATTTTGAAAACTTTCCTTTAAAAACCCTATTTTCAAGCCATTGAATGCTTCAAAATCCTCATAAAATACACTGTTATTTTTACTTGAAACATACATAGTTGTAAGTTCTATTCCATTTGAATATTCTACATAGTCATATATCTTGCTTCTATCCTCGGTGTACTGAGCCCCACATAACAAATCTAGCTCTCCTTTAGATAGCTTGTCTAACAGTTCCGGCCATGTATCATATACATATTCATAATTCCAATTAGTATATTTTGATATTTCCTCAAGATACTCTACTCCATACCCTGAAAAAAGTCCATCTTTATCTTTTTCAATGAAAGAAGGATAATCATAATAACCCACTTTAATTATCTTGCTCTCAGTATCTGAAAACGCTATCATCGTCATAGCTATATTTGTACTTATCAAAAATATTAGTGTTAAGCATAGTAATTTAAATTTTCTCATCATATCCTCTTTTCCTATTGCAAATAATAATATATTTACATACCACTATAATTATCGTACTTTAAAATTATATCTTAAAGCAACATTTATTATAATAATGAAATAAAATTTTTATTTCACTTTCTCCTATAAAAAACAGGTTTTAGATTCATAAATTCAAATCTAAAACCTGTTTTAATTTCTTTTAAAAATATAATTATATTACAAAAATTAAAAATTTGATGACTATCTTAATGCATTTCTATCTAATTTCTTGAACTCTACCAACTACTCCACCTTCAAGCATTACCTTAATACCTCTTGGATGTACTGAAGAATTAGTTAATAACCTTGTAACTGTTCCCTCTGTCAATTTTCCTGTGCGTTGATCTTCCTTCTTTACTACTAAGACCTTTGAGCCTATTTTTATATCTGATCTTTTAGTTCCATCCATAGTTATTTCTCCTTACTTCTTGAATAGGTCTCCAAGAGCTGCAAATGGATTATCATTAGCTGCTTCTTGTTCTGCTTCTTTTTTCATTTTCTTCATATAGTTATTAACATCCCTCTTATCAACTTTTCCACCTTTTTCGAACCTCTTATTAAATTGGGATGCCTTTTCTCTAAAGTTACAGTTTGCCCCTGGACATACATAGATTTGACCTTCTCCGTGTCCTTTAAGGGTAAGTTTTTTCTTACATTCTGGACAACGAGCATTGGTAGTTCTACTAACACCTTCTCTGTGACCACATTCTCTATCTTGGCACACATTCATAACTCCAGTTTTAGTCTTAACCTCTAACATGTATTTTCCGCACTTAGTGCATTTTGCACCTGTGACATTTTCATGAACAAACTTATTACCATTGACTTTAACATCTTCAACTAGAGCTCTTGAATATCTTCTCATCTCTACAATGAAGTCCATGGCATCTTCCTTGCCTTTACTAATATCCTCTAGCTGACTTTCCCACTTAGCTGTTAAAAGTGGTGACTTAAGGTCACTTGGAACTAATTCTATAAGTTGTTTCCCCTTAGATGTTGGAACTATTTCCTTACCTCTTTTTTCTATAGAAAATGAGTTAAATAATTTTTCTATAATATCTGCTCTTGTAGCTACAGTGCCTAATCCACCAGTTGCATTTAAGGTCTTTGCTGCATCCTTTGAAACATTAATATATTTATGTGGATTTTCCATAGCAGAAAGTAATGTTCCCTCGTTAAATCTTGCCGGTGGCTTAGTTTTACCTTTATTTATATCTACAGAGTTTATCTTTAATTTATCTCCAATATTCAGCTTTGGAAGTACTTGATCCTTTAACCCATCTTCTTCTCTAGAATCCTCCATATCTTCTCTATCATATAGTGTTTTCCATCCTTTAGATTTTATAACTTTTCCTTTAGCTACAAACTTCTCTCCAGCTATTTCTGTCGCTATATTAGTTTGTAAATATTCAAAAGGTGGCATCATAACACTTAAAAATCTCTTAACTACTAAATCATAAATATTTCTTTCCTCTGAACTTAAGTTAGACATATTAGGACTTTGCTCTGTAGGAATTATGGCATGGTGATCTGAAACCCTGCTATTATCTACAAAACTCTTGCTTGGAGTAATCTTACCCTTTAGTATATTTGTAGCTGCTACTCTATATGCTCCTATAGATATAGCTCTTAATCTCTCTGGAAGTGTAGCTACTATATCTGTAGTTATATATCTTGAATCCGTTCTTGGATAAGTTAATATCTTATGATTTTCATAAAGTCTTTGCATTATAGAAAGGGTCTGCTTTGCAGAATATCCCCAAATTTTGTTGGCATCTCTTTGAAGTTCTGTTAAATCATAAAGAGCAGGAGATGGCTTTTTCTTTAGGCTTTCAGTTATATCTATAATACTTGCTTCTTGACCTCTAACCTTAACTAGGGTTTTATTAGCTACTTCCTCATTAAAAGTGCTTTGATAATTATTCTTATCAACCCACTGTAGTGAAAATTCTTTAGCCTTCGCAGTAATTGTATAGTAATCCTTAGGAATAAAGTTTTTAATATCTTCTTCCCTTTGAACTATCATGGCTAAGGTTGGAGATTGAACTCTTCCTGCTGAAAGCTGAGCATTGTATTTACAAGTAAGGGCACGAGTTACATTAAGTCCTACAAGCCAATCTGCCTCTGCTCTACACACCGCTGCCTTATATAAATTATTATAATCTTTACCTGGTTTTAAATTTTTAAATCCATCTAAAATTGCCTTATCAGTTTGAGATGAAATCCATAATCTCTTTAGTGGTTTTTTTACTCCAGCCTTTTCTATTGTCCAACGTGCCACTAACTCTCCTTCTCTTCCCGCATCTGTAGCAATAACTATCTCATCTATATCATTTCTTAGCATTTGCTTTTTTACTTCATAAAACTGCTTTTGGGTCTTTTTTAAAACTGTAAGTTTCATATGCTTTGGAATCATTGGCAAAGTTTCCATGCTCCATTTTTTATATTTGGCATCATAGTCTTCAGGATCTTGTAGTCCCACTAAGTGACCTAGTGCCCAAGTTACCACATACTTACTTCCCTCTATGTATGCACCCTTACTCTGATTGCATTTTAAAACCTTAGCTAAGTCTCTACCTACCGAAGGTTTCTCTGCTAGTACTAATATTTTTCCCATCTTTTACTTCCTCTCTTATCTACAGTATCTATATTAAGTATTATTTACTTATTAAGCAAAATCTTATCTTTTGTATTATATCATACTTTACCTTAGTTTAAAGAGAGTTCTTTGCTTCAGGGGGAGTTATTACTCCCACTGAAGCTTAGAAATCCTTATCCAGGGACGTAGCAGCTCTTTACTCCCATTTTTAAGAAGATAGGAGTATTAGAGCTGGTAGTCATCGGATAAAGAGAAATTGTAAAAGAAGGCTATGAACCAAAGTCCATAGCCTTCTTAATATATTTATTAAACCTATTTTACATACATTCCACTTGGTTTTTCAGATAAATTAACCATAATATTCTTCATTTGAGTATAAGCATCTAGGACAGATTTATGAGTTTCTCTACCTATTCCTGAGTTCTTATATCCTCCAAATGGTGCTCCAGCTGGGAAACTATTATAAGTATTTACCCATACACGTCCTGTTCTAATACCTCTAGCAACTTGTATAGCTTTATTAATGTCTCGAGTAAATACCCCTCCACCTAAACCGTATTCGCTATCATTTGCCATGGCAATTACTTCATCTATTGTCTTGAATTTAATAACAACTCCTACAGGTCCAAAGATTTCTTCTCTAGCAACTCTCATGTCATTAGTAACATCAACAAGTAGAGTTGGTTTCATGAAGTAACCTTTAGCAGCATCGCCTTCAGTGTATCTTTCTCCACCTGTAGCTACCTTAGCTCCTTCTTTCTTACCGATTTCTACATAGCTAAGAATTTTATTAAGTTGAGCCTCACTTACTTGTGCTCCCATTTGAGTATTATTATCTAATGGATTACCCACCTTAACCTTTTCAAAAGCTTTAACTGCTTTTTCTATAAATTCATCATAAAAATCTTCTTGTACAAAAATTCTAGATCCCGCTGAGCAAACTTGTCCTTGATTAAAGAGAATTCCTAGTTGAAGTCCTTCTAGAGCTATATCTAAATCTGCATCTTTAAAGAATATATTAGCAGATTTCCCTCCAAGTTCTAGAGTTGCAGGAATGATATTTTCAGCTGCTGAGAGTCCAATTTTTCTACCTACTTCTGTTGATCCAGTGAAGGCTAATTTATTAAGGCCTTTATGATGTTGTAGATATTCTCCACTTTTAGAGCCTCTGCCTGTAACTATATTAATTACACCCTTTGGAACTATATTCTCTATTAATCTCATAAGTTCAAGTATACTTAATGAAGTTGTGCTTGATGGTTTAAATATTGAAACATCCCCTGCTGCTAATACTGGAGCAAGCTTCCATGCAGCCATTAAGAATGGGAAGTTCCAAGGTACTATTTGTCCTACAATCCCAATTGGTTCTCTTAATATTATGTTTAAAGTATTTTCATCAAGCATTGTTGAGCTACCTTCATCTGAACGAATAACTCCAGCAAAATATCTAAAGTGATCTGCTGCAAGAGGTATATCAGCTCCTGTAGTTTCTCTAATTGGTTTTCCGTTATCCATAGTTTCAATAGTAGCTAAATACTCTGCATTGTCATCAATGACATCTGCAATTTTGTTTAACACATCTGCTCTTTCAGCAACTGTTGTTTTTCCCCAAGTTATGAAAGCTCTTTCAGCTGCTTTAACTGCATCATCTACATCTTTTGCTGTAGCATCTGCTATTTCAGCTAAGAATTCTCCAGTAGCAGGATTGTAAGTTTTCAATACGCCTCCATCAGAAGCCTCTCTCCATTGACCATCAATATATAGTTGATATTTTTCTTGTAATTTTATATTCATATTAAATCCTCCTTATCCACTCTTATAATGATTTAGATTTTTTCTATCTCTTAATTTAATTTTATTATAATCACAAAATATCTTTCTAGGAAGTAGGCACTTTATTCTCATTAACTATACTTTTTGTGACATAGTATCATAAATGATACTATTATATTAATAAATAATATTAGAAAATCTTATAATAATGTAAATAGTGGATTTAAAATTTAACATATATAAAATTCATGGTATAATGCAGAGTATGTTATAGACTTTTTTATATGTAGTTACTTTTTTATACTATAATATTATAAATATACTATTAGGACGGTGAATATAATGGATAAGAATTTGCTATGCGTATTTCCTAGACATGAAGAGTGTCATATGAGGAATCAATGAACTAAGTACTCTACGTGCCCCATGGTGGTGGTACAAAATCTTCTATCTGGTAAATGGAAATTATTAATTTTATGGTACTTAAGTTATGGTACCTTGAGATTTAGTGATATTAAAAAGAGGTTACCTAAGGTAACTCAAAAAATGCTAACTTCACAATTGAGAAGTTTAGAAGAAGATAAGCTTATATCTAGAAAAGTATACCCTGTAGTCCCACCTAAAGTTGAATATAGTTTAACTGAAGTTG
>NZ_DHYX01000013.1:64888-107811 GCF_002414285.1 Clostridium sp. UBA5119
CCAATGCTAATTAGCATTGGGCACTTTGTATAACAGTTGTGTAATCTCAATATATTGGTAGCAGAGTGGTACAACATTTAATTATTTTCGTTTGTCCATTTAGATTTTAAAATTGACATTTCATATAGGCTCCAATAACCATCCTTAGCCTTTCTTACATCCTTTAATAATTTTTCTATTACAAAACCAACCTTTTCATAGCATCTAACTGCACCCTTATTAAAATCAAAAACTCCAAGAGTTATTTTCTCAAATCCTCTATCTTCAAATCCACTTCTTAAGATTTCCTTTAATACCAAAGCACCTATGCCTCTACCTCTTTCCTTTTCTTCTCCAATTAAAAATCTACATACTCTAGCAATCTTATTTTCTCTATCTATTTCACGCAGCTCCACTGTTCCTATAATTTCTTCTGTACTAATGGAAATTATCTTATATATGTAGGTATCCACCACTTCCTTATTTTTCTCATCTAAGAAATACTTTTCTACTTGAGAAAGGGTTAATGGATACTCATATAAAGGTCCAGCCCATTGCAATAGATCATTAGCAGATTTATTCCTATTCCATTCCACAATTTTATATAAATCTTCTTTTTTAATTAGTTCTAATCTTATCATTTCATATCCTCTATTTCTTATAATTAGTAACTCTAAGACTTATTAGAGTATAGTGTCTTATTTAAGATTTTCTGAATAAATTTTGTCTTTCTCTTGCAGTAAGTATCAGCATCGTATCTATATTCTTTAGCTAGCTTTGTTTTCAATGCTGCATAATCCTCTCGTGCATCTCTATTTGTTCTAAGATGATTTCTTAATGCAATATGCTCTAAATATCCTTTACCATCTTTAGGACATACATATAAGTGATATGGCATAAATCTATTTTTCACATAACTAAAAGCCTCTCTATCTTCAATGCCTAAATTCCCTTCATGATGATATCCAGCTTCTTCTAACCTCTTCTTTATTTCAGGGAAATTATCATAACTATCCATAACCACATCTATATCGATGATAGGTTTTGCAGAGAGTCCTTCCACTGAAGTACTTCCAACATGCTCAATTGATAAAACCAAATCTCCAATATAAGAATTTAGCATGTCCCTTATTTTTTCAAATTCTAACTTCCATTTTTCATTATAAGGCTCAATAACAATAACTTTTGTTCTAATTGACATAGATTTATACCTCCTTTACACATCTAATGTAGTATACCCTACCCCTACTTATTTTATATTTGCTTCATAATGCTCTTCATTAAGTCTCACTATTTCAAGTTCTTTTATATTCTCATTCAATTTCAATGCTAAACTTTGAATTCCAAAGAATTCAGTAAAAGTATGACTACCGATGATAAGATTTATCCCTTTAAACTGAGCATATTGAATGGTATATAAATTACATTCACCTGTAATGTATACATCACACTTATTTTCGACGGCTTCCTTAAGGCAATCTGTTGGCCCTCCATTACCACAGACTAAACCTACCCGCTTCACTTTTTTGTCATTAAACTTCCAAGATTTAACTGGTTCTTCAAGCAGATTTTCAATTTTTTTTACTAATTCATTAAACTCAATTTCTTCATCATATTCCGCCACTCTACCAAAATATAATCCTTCCCATTGGTGGGTTCTTTTAACATTTTCTAAATTCAATTTTTTTAACAGACTATCATTTGTTCCAAAGTTACAGTCATCAAGTGGCAAGTGATTATAGTAATGACTTATACCATACTCTTCCAATTTCTCTCTGCATGCCTCTTTTAATCCATATATTTCATCCCATGCATCGTGGTGTGTCACCATCATATCAACCCCATGAATTCTTGCTTCCTCTATAGTTTCAAGGGTTAGGTTAACACAGTATCCTAATTTTTTAACTTTTTTACCTGCATGATATGTGATCCCAGATTCATTAGAAAAGATTTCCTTACTTGTTACATTAAAAAGTTCATTAATTCTTTTAACAATATGTGAAACGTCCATATACTTACCTCCATTTTCTTCCTTACATTCAGGTATATTTTCAACTGTAGTACATAAACTTGTACGAGTTAAACAATGACTAATAATTTCAAAAACAATTATCCTAGTCTTAAAAATTTCATTGCCAATAAATTCAAATGTTAAATCACTATCTATTTTAAATCATTTAAAGATTTAATTATATGGTACTTACTTTCAATATCATTCCTATCATATCTATCAATTAGAATTGGAATCATACCAAAATCTTCTGCCGCAATAAGATTTGATTCACTATCATCTATAAAAATTACTTCCTCTGGTTTTACTCCGATTTCTTCAATAGCTATTTTAAAAAGTACCTTTTCAGCTTTATAGGAGCCATAAATTGATGACATAACAAATGTAGAAAAATATTTTCTTAGACTCTTATTAATAAATACTCTTTCTAAGGATGGCCATGTATCTGAGACAACCCCTAAAATATATTTATCTTTTAATCTTTGTAGCCCAGGTTCCACATCATCAAAAAAATAAAATTTATCATCATTATATACATTATCACTTGCCAAAGAATTAATTATTTCCTCATTTATACTCATATATTTTATTTCTTTTAGTACTATTTCATAAAACTCCTTGAACATCGTAAATTCATCTTCTTCTGTTTTTACTAATAACATTTTATTAATATGATCACAGGCTTTATTCATTGCTTCACTTAATTGATCTTCTGTATATTGAAAACTTGTGTCATTAATAATATTAAAGAAGTTAGGTGTAATAAACCAATGTCCTGTCCTAGGTACATTTAAGGTTCTTCCCGAATCAAATAAAATGGCTTTAATGTTGTTCATATTCATTATAATTTTCCTCCAAACCTACAGTAAACATTTTCATTGTTTCTGTGTATACTTATTTATTTTCCCTCATATTGAATTCTTCTACATTTAGCATAATTATGGAATTTTCTATTTTTCCATCAATTGTTGAATATTGAAGGTTGAAATAAAGATTATTCTTAATAAGACCCAACTGTTCTTCATTGAATAATTGTTGTGAACTGATTTCTCCTATACTTTTATTCAACAAAAGTTCATCAGATAAAGATGTTCCTTTATTATCCCATCCATTTGAAACTGCTTTTGATAAAACTAAATATTTATCTCCTTCTTTATCTAAATAGATATTTTGAGAATATGATTCAATTTGTTCTTCTTTGCTTCCTATATACTGTATATTGCCGCCAATAACTATATGCCTGTTAGGAAATAGAATAATTAACCCTTCTGTTAATCTTATATCTGTGTTTTCTCCCTGAAATGAATACACTTTAAATTCTTGGTTATCCAGCTTAGTTTTGTACCAAATAGTTGTACCAATGAATACTATATTAGTTATAACTAAAAAAAATACAATCCAAAATATAAATGATCTCTTCATACATTTTTCCTCCCTAATTACCTATTGTGCTTTTATCTCCTACATAATATCTAATTTGTAAATAGCAATTCTTTTATTGCACCTATAATCGCATCTGGTTGAGTTTCATTTATACAATGATTACTATTTTTAACTACTCTTACATCACTCTTACTGGATAACTCTTTTAACCCACTAGAGAGTTCTTGTGATACTCTTTCAATTCTTTCTGCTTCTATTTTAGGTATTCCTTCTTCAATCATTTCATTTATAGAATAAACTGGGTCTTCAATTAGTACTATTAATGGACAATCTGGAAAATCACCATATTTACTCATATACTTTACATTACTTCTCAAGTCTTTTATTTCAGAGAGTTGATTTATATATATTTCTGGTCTTACATAAAACTCCATAAGTTCTTTTTTCATATTAATTGGTAATTTTAAATCTACTTCTGATAATTTAGGTTTTACCTCTTCTATTAATTGTTCTTTACTATACTTAGAATATGTTGTCCATAACTTTATGTAAACTTCATCTGAGGTACTTTCATCCGATATTGGAGTTTCTAACTTATCATATCTATCCTCTCTATTCATTGATGCAGATTCAACAAGTACTACACTATCAACTTTCTCAGGATAAATTCTTGCAAAATGTTGAACACACAGCCCGCCATAAGAGTGTCCTACCAATGTAACTTTTTCTTTAATATTTAAGTTATCTAATAATATATTTAAATCCTTTGCAGTTGTCATTGTATTACTACCTTCACTATTAAGCCCACTATTTCCAACACCAGCTCTGTGAATTGCAACGACTTTTGTATATAAGGATATCTTATCTATAATATTTATCCATTCATAAAAACTTCCACCCATTCCTGGCATAATTACTACTGTTTTCTTACTATTTCCTTTAATTAAATATTCTAACTTTCTTCCCTCGATATCCATTAACTTAATCATAATCTAAACTCCTTAGACTAATTACTTTTGTATATTTTTACAATATATAATTATTATACCTTATTATTAACTATATCCCTATAACTTTTACACATTTTTACTCTTTTAAATCTTAAAAAGATTAATTATAATAATTCTAATTTACTTTTTATAAATCATACACTTTAAAATGAATAATGCTATAATTTATTTATTAATGATAATATTGTATTGGAGGGAATTTTAAAATGAAAGTGTTATTAATAAACGGTAGTCCTAATGAAAAAGGATGTACTTATACTGCTTTATGTGAAATAGCAATGGAACTGGAAAAAGAAAATATACAATCAGAAATATTTCATGTGGGCAAAGCTCCTATTAGAGGCTGTATGGGATGCGGTTACTGCTATAAAAGTGGTAGTGAAAGATGCGTTTTTAATGATGATACTGTTAATATCGCTTTAGAAAAAGCTAAGGATGTTGATGGATTTATCTTTGGTTCTCCAGTTCACTATGCTGGTGCTTCTGGTATGATTACATCATTTTTGGATAGGTTTTTCTATGCAGGTAGTGGCTTTGAATATAAGCCTGGGGCTGCTATTGTAAGTTGTCGTAGAGGTGGTTCCTCTGCTACCTTTGACCAATTAAATAAATACTTTACTATCTCAAACATGCCAATAGTTTCTTCACAATATTGGAATATGGTTCATGGCAATACTCCAGAAGAAGTAAAACAAGACCTTGAAGGTATGCAAACAATGAGAACTCTTGGTAAAAATATGGCTTGGCTATTAAAATCTATAGAAGCTGGTAAAAAAGCAGGAATATCCTTACCTAAAAAGGAAGAAAAATTAAGAACCAACTTCATAAGATAAAATGAAAACAAAAGTGCTTTTCAAAATATCTTACTAATTTCATGTAAGATGTCTTGCCAAGCACTTTCAATTTATCTATATAAAGTTTACTTTATTCTTCATATCCTTTTGGATTTTGTCTTTGCCATCTCCAAGAGTCTTCACACATTTCTTTTATGCCCTTTTCAGCTTTCCAGCCTAACTCTTCATTAGCCTTTCTTGGTTCTGAATAACAGGTTGCAATATCACCAGGTCTTCTCGCTGTAATTTTATACGGAATTTCTCTTCCACTAGCCTCTGAAAATGCCTTAACTATATCAAGAACACTATATCCATTTCCTGTTCCTAAATTATAAGTTACAAGACCTGAATTAGTTTTTAATTTTTCTAATGCCTTTAAATGACCTTTAGCTAAATCTACTACGTGAATGTAATCTCTAACTCCTGTACCATCTGGTGTGTCATAATCATCCCCAAATACACTAAGCTCCTTAAGCTCACCTATAGCAACCTTTGTAATGAAAGGCATTAAATTATTTGGAATACCACATGGGTCTTCTCCAATAGTTCCACTTTCATGGGCCCCTACTGGATTAAAGTAACGAAGTAATGCTATATTCCATGAATTATCAGAGCTGTATAAATCTCTTAAAATTTCTTCTAACATTAGCTTTGTTCTTCCATATGGATTTGTAGCAGATAGTGATGCTTCCTCTGTAATTGGAATAATTTTTGAATCTCCATAAACAGTAGCTGATGAGCTAAATACAAAATTTTTAACTCCATATTTTCTCATTAATTCTAAGAGTACAAAAGTGCTATTTAAGTTATTGTGGTAGTACTCTAGGGGCTTAGCCACAGATTCTCCCACAGACTTAAAGCCTGCAAAATGAATTATTGAATCTATAGTATTTTCACTAAAAACCTTGTCCATATCTTCCTTGTTTAAAACATCATATTTATAGAATTTAGGCTCTTTTCCTGTAATAGCCTTAATTTTATCCTTTACTAACTCTTTACTATTACTTAAGTTATCTACAATAACAACTTCATACCCCTCTTTTAATAGCTCAACAGTAGTATGACTACCGATATAGCCCATTCCTCCAGTTACTAAAACTGCCATGTAATACACTCCATTCTTAGTTTATTTATGTCAAATTTAAATTTATATCATAGCACTTACCTATATTTACAATGCTCAGATAAATATCTTCGTATACAATTATATCTCAAATTGTAAAATTATTAAAGTAAAAAAAAGCTATTAGTCAGCTCTTTTTTCTTAATTATTTTTTTCTTCATTGCTATCTAAAAATTTTAAAAATAGCTCTACTAGTACTGGATCAAATTGGGTACCTGAACATCTCTTTAACTCTTTAATAGCCTCTTCTTTACTAATAGCTTTTCTATATATTCTATCATGAGTCATAACATCATAGGCATCAGCAATAGCAATAATTCTTGCCATAAGAGGTATTTCTTCTCCTGCAATGCCTAATGGATATCCACTACCATCCCATTTTTCATGATGAGTTAAAACACATTTTGCCACATTAATTATTTCACTAGAAGCATTGATTATTCTAAAACCCTTTTCAGCATGAGTTTTCATCACTTCAAATTCATTTGTTGTAAGTGGACCTGGTTTTAAAAGTATATCTTCCTCTATAGCAATTTTCCCAATGTCATGTAGTCTAGCTATTATCATTAATTCATCCATTTGAGAACTCTTAAAACCATATCTCTTTCCTATTTCCAATGCGTAAGATTCTACTCTTTCAGTATGTTCTTCTGTTTCCATGTTCTTAGCTTCTAAACTTTTTTTAAGCGAGTTCATCATGGAACTCCTAACACTATTATGTTCTAAGAGTTTCTGCCTATACACTCTCTCTTCTACTTCTTTAATGCACTTATCAATATCTTCTTCTACAGAACGCTTAACCACTTCGCCAAGAGCAATGCTAAGTTCAATGTAATTATGTTTATAATTTTTACATTCACTCCTTATTTTTTCTACAGTTCTCTCACAGCCACTTTCATCACAGTTTGGCAGAAGTATCATAAATTCATCTCCACCCCACCTAAAAACAAAGCCTTTATCAGTACAAGCTTTATTAAGAACACTAGATATACTTTTTAGTAGTCTATCTCCTTCTAGATGTCCTAGAGAATCGTTGACTAGCTTTAAACCATTAACATCTCCCATAATTATTCCTAAAGGAAGATGCTGCTCATTATTTAATTCCCGAACCTTTTCTTCAAAATAAGTTCTGTTATATATTCCTGTTAGAGCATCGTTATAACTCAAATATCTGAGTCTATCCTCTAATTTTTTTTGACTAGTAATATTTCTAGCTAGTCCCACTATTCCCAAAACTTCACCTTTTTTATTTATCACAGGAGCCTTAAAACTTTCTTCTATAATTCTACTCCCATATTCATCCAAAGTAATTCCTTCAATATATTTTGCTTCTTTATTCTCCATTATTTCTTTATCTACTTTAATAAAATTTTCTGCAATTTCCTTATCTGGATAAACTTCTAGATCAGTTTTTCCAATTACATCATCTACTCCAAATTGCTTATAATAGTCATTAAAATTTTTATTGCAACCAATATATCTTGAATCTTTATCTTTATAAAAAATAGCTTCTGGTAACGAATCTATTATAGTTCTAAGAATACTTTTTTGATTTTGAAGTTCTAGTTCTCTTCTTTTTTCTTCTTCAACATTTACAATGATACCACCTACAGCATTAACATCACCATTAATATCTTTTATCGGGAATACATAGCACTCTTCTGCTATTTCTCTATTAGTTTCATTATAATCATATATCGGTAATTCTTTAAAATATTCCCTTGTTTTTTTGTTATATACACTTACTACTTTCTTCGGAAATATTTCTTCATAGGTCTTACCTTTTACTTCTTCTAATTTTAAATTATAATTTTCTTCACAGGCTTTGTTAATAAAGATAATTTTCTTATCTATATCTGCAATCCATGCAGACCATGGCATATTCTGTAAGTACAATTCAGCTAACCCCATATTTATCCCCCATATTTATCCTTAATAATTCATCCTCATTTTATTCTACCATTTTTATTAATATAATATCTACATTTTCTCATAAATCTATATAACCCATGAAAAGGACTATATGAATAATTCTTTAGCTATTTGCTAACATAGAATAATTATAAATTTTCATCTAGTCCTACATTAAATTCAATAAATTATAGTCGCCTTCTTCGCGTTAATTCCCTTTGTAATTTAATCTGAAACCTAGGATCATTATTAATATAGTAACTTAAAATATCACTTATAGTTTCTCCATCTACCCCTTCAATTCCACCCATTCTATCTACTTCATCTTCTATAATGTCTAAAATATACTCTTCTAGAATTTCTCTTTTAAATTCCTCCATCTCTCTTATTTCTTCTTCCTGTTCCTCTCTTTTCTCTTTTTCTTCATCAGCTTTTAATCTTTCTTCTATTGATATATATTTATTATTTCTTTTCTTTTGTTTTTTCCTATTTTTCTTAATTTTACACAAAAAACACCCCATATTAATCCTCTCTCTTTAAAATTCTTTAAATATAAACTTAACCTTGTAATATTTTCCAATTAGTCTCTTCCCTATGAACTCTATTTATATAGTAAAATCCATATCTTTGTTATAATCTGTTCTAGCAATTAAATATCTTTTTAATATTTTAGAAGTGTATACTCTAAAATCTAATGAAGGTTCTATTTTTATGGAATAATCTCCACTATTTATAGCTAATCTAAGCTCTTCTATGGTATAACATGGATTATCTAATTTAGTATATATGCCACCCAATTGTAATGGAGTATGGCTATCACTACCTGTAATTACATTAACTCCTATTTTACTAGATAATTCATATAACTCTCTTCTTACCTCTTCTTCACCTTTTTTAAATATATCTTTAGCATTTAAATCTATAGCATCTAATCTCTTTAGTAGTTCTTCAGGATGATTACATAATTTATGTCCTCTTCTAAAAGGATGTGCTCCTATTTTTAAACATCCATACTCATCAGCTAAATCTAATAACTCTTTAAATTCCACTAGGTTTTCTCTATCCATATAAGATTCTAGCCTTTCGTGAATCTCTAATATAGCCTCTCTCCTTCCTACTAAGACAACATGTCCCTTATCCTTTATGCTCACTTCCATAGCAGGAAAAACAGAAACTCCTTTAACTAAATACCTATGATCTTTGTATTTATAGTTTTCTTCAAGATATTTATATATTTCTCTAAAATTTATAGCATTAAAATGTTCACACATAATTATTCCATTTAATTCATTTTGCTTTGCATATTCAATTTCCTCAATAAAAAATCTTTCATTAAAATCTTTTCTCTTGCTCAACAATCCATGGACATGAAAATCTATGTTCATATTAACTTCTCCTCATAAAATTACTGATAAAATCTAGAATCTAAACTGTAAACTCTCTCTTCTTATTATTATATAGAAATAACACCAGTAAGTTCCCCTTATCTGAATTGCTTCTCATACATTATACATAAATAAAAGACTGTCTCACAATAATTATGAGACAGTCTTTATGCAAAACTAAAATCTTATTTTTTCTTTTCTAAGTCTTTGTATGACTCTTTTTTCTGTAATTACTGCTACAACTTGACTTTTTAAATTCTTATTTTCTGAGTATTTTCCATGGAAGGATAAGAAATTAAAATTTCCAATAAGAGCAAGATTTTCATCACAAATCAACACCCTTTCACAGGTATCACCCTTCTTTATTTCAAAAAGTTTACCATAGTTATTAAAATCATCTTTAATGATATCTGCTATTCTTTCTGATCCTCTTTCCATTTCTTCCATATTCAAATCTTTATTAGAACCTAAGCCATAAACTATTCTAACCTTAACCTCTCTGTTTAATGCCTCTTTCAAAAGACTATAAACTTTTTCCTTATACATTACATGATTATTTATCCAAGGAGTAACTATGTCTATTTCGCTTTTAGCTGCAATTAAAGCTTCTTTAAAAATATCAATAATTTCATCATCCTTTATAGTTTTATAATCAGTTACCCCTAGTCGAGATAAGCTATTAACTATTTCTATAGTACAATCTACATTTTTCTGAACTGAAGTCATATAACTCTCTTCTAATTCTTCTATATTCTTTTTAATATTTTCACTTATTTTTTCATAATTTCCTTTTTTCTTTAGTTCTTCAAACTCATCAGTAATGTTATCCACCATTTGATTAATTTGTCTCTCACTTTGTCTTATACAAACATCCATAACATTATTAGTATGACTCTTTAAGCTTTTTTCAAAGCCATCTAAATTTATGTTACTGCTATTTTTAATCTCTCCCTTCATAGACTTGAACTGCTTGTCTATATTCATTCCTATTTGCATCTTTAATGAAGTGCTCTGTCTAGTTAAAATTTGTTCTACTTCTTTAGTATAAATATTCATACTTTCATTTAAAAGCTCATTTATTTCTTTATTAATTCCCCTGTAATCTTTTTTATTATTATCACTAACATAATTTTTTATTTTAGTTTCTATAATTTCTATGAGCTCCTCATTATTCTGTGAAAATTTGTTTCTTGCCTCTTTTATTACATCTTCATAAGTATTATTAACAGTTTCTCCTATTTCATTGACTATCTGTTTCTCTACAAATCTTTTTTTCCCTTTCATAGTGGTTGCTAAAACCTCAGACATGCTATTGTTAACTCTATCATTTGCATATTCTATAACATCTCTTTTTACTTTACTTATCTGATTATTAACTTTTTCCCTTATATCATCTTTAATGTCAAAAGTTTTTTCATCAACTGTAACCACTGCCTCTACTTGTTCTTCATGACTCTTCTTTTTCTTCTTTAAATTATATCCTTCAAGTAACTTTGAAAATAGAAATACACATAATGTAGCTAAAGCTATTACTAGTAAAATAGTAATTACTAAAGTTACTGTGCTTTCTCCTAAACTTTTAAACATCATTTTTCCTCCACAATCCTATTTGCATTTAAATTTACTGTAAACACCCCTAAAACAAATAATATATACCTTCATAGTTAATATACTATATATTATAATATTCTACCAAAATATATAAATCTTTATAGTTAAAAGAAAATATGATGAAAACTTTCAAATAAGTATGCTATAATCTATGTTATCCTATTTAAATCTTATGAAAAGGAGTAATAAAATGGCAAATATAACCTTTAATAATATTGTTAAAAAATATGATGAAACCAATATTGCTGTTGAAAACTTTAACTTAGAAATAAGAGATAAGGAATTTATTGTTTTAGTAGGACCATCAGGATGTGGAAAATCTACAACTTTAAGAATGATTGCAGGTCTTGAAAGTATTACAGAGGGTGAAATATTCATTGGTGATAAATTAGTAAACAATGTAGCTCCTAGGGATAGAGATATTGCCATGGTATTTCAAAGTTACGCTCTATATCCCCATATGACTGTATATAAAAATATGGCTTTTGGACTTGAAATGAAAAAGGTACCAAAGGATGAAATTCATAAAAAGATCACTGAAGTTGCTAAAACTCTAGACATTGAAGAACTATTATATCGTAAACCTAAGCAGCTGTCAGGGGGGCAATGTCAACGTGTTGCACTAGGACGTGCTATTGTTCGTAATCCATCGGTGTTTCTACTTGATGAACCTCTATCAAATCTAGATGCAAAGCTTAGAACTCAGATGAGAACTGAGATAATCAAGCTACATAAAACTTTAGGTACAACCTTTCTATATGTAACCCATGATCAGACAGAAGCAATGACCATGGCAGATAGGATTGTACTAATGAAAGATGGCCTTATTCAACAGGTAGATACCCCTATGAATCTATATAATAATCCTTGTAACTTATTTGTAGCAGAATTCATGGGATCTCCTAAAATGAATACTCTAGAAGTTACTCTTATAAACAACTCCAACAATTTTTATGCTAAACTTAATTGCATTACAATTAAATTACCTAATACAGATAAAATTAAGTCTTTATTTAACAACTACGCAAATAAATCTATTATCTTAGGCTTTAGACCTGAAGATATATATGTTGAGAATAACACTATTAAAGATAGTCTAAGTAATATTATTTCAACTAAAGTTGATATTACTGAACTAATGGGATCAGAATCATACTTATATCTAGATTGTAATGGTAACAAGTTAATAGCAAAAGTTCCATCTTCTGCAGATATAAAATCAGAACAACTAAATATAGCAATTGATACTAGCAAACTTCATTTTTTTGATAAAGATACAGAAGAAAGAATAAATATCTAATATTATTAAATTTTAAAAGCACCTTCTTAAAGATTATTAAGAAGGTGCTTAATTATTAACCTTTACTTGATTATCTAATTTATTATCTCTATATTGTCTATGCTTTCAATACGGATAATATTAGTTTTAGTAACATCCTTTTTATCTTTATAGGTTATCTTAACCCACTCATCATCTACATCAAGAACTTCACATTCCATTTCGCTTTTGCCTGTAAATACTACAGCTCCCTCGCAATCAATAATACATTTCACACCAATTAGATCCTTTAATAACTTTGACAAGGCCTCTTCCCCCTTAATCTTTCTTTTTAAACGCTTTAATTCACCTTCTAATTTTTTTATTTTTGATGAATATCCTATCTGAGATAGGACTAGTACAAATGCAATTAACCCAAAATACTCCAAGGAATTAATCCCCTTTCTAAAACTTATAACTTTACTAAAGTGTCCATATCCTCCCATAGATATGAAACTATATAAATATTAACATATGAACCTAGTTATATAGTCATATATAAAAATATTTAACTATTTAACTATTTAAATAGTTGTTCTGTTCATGCGGGTTTCAGCATCTTTGCTACTTAAATTAGCTCTTTATAAATGCTTCAATTACTGACTTAACGTCCTCTTTATTTTCCATATATAACATGTGCTTTCCTGAAATAATTTTAATCTTCATGTTAGGAAATATAAAATTTTCATGATGTTCTGGCCTACAGCATAATCTTCATTGCCAGCTAATACAAGTACTGGAATGTTTATTTTTTTAGTAACATCAAAATAATTTTTTAAATACTCTTTATTGCTAAGTCCTTGATTTGCCATGGATGCATTAAAACTATCTATTGTATTACTTACTTCTCCTAATTTTAAAAAATTATCATATTCCTTATATTCCAGTTTATAAAAGATATCTTTTTCAATAAGTCTAGTAACTATCTGTTGCCATTTTTCCATATATGATTTAGCCTCTATGGACTTTAATTCATTTTCAGATAATAATTTTGATCCATGATATATTTGACTCTTAAATGAGTCTTCCATGCTAAGGGTAACATTTAATAAAATAAGCTTGTCTATAGCCTCTCCATACTTATTAGCATAGTTTGTTGCAATAATTCCTCCAAAGGAATGAGCCATGACTATCCACTTTGATATGCCTAGTTTTTTTCTAATTTCCTCCATATCCTCTACAAGTCTATCAATAGAGTAATCAGTTTCCTCGTCTCCTTCTGATCTTGCACTTCCTCTTTGATCAAAATATATCATATTCATAAAACCTTCTAATGCATTTCCACCTAATACTTCAAAATCAAGACTTCCTTCCCCTGGTCCACCATGGACAAATATACATGGAATACCTTGTCCTGATTGCTTTACATACAAGTTAACCTTATCCCTCATTTCTAGATACATTTATTTCACCTCTTTAAAATATCTTCCTGTTATATCAATAGTGTTTCCATCTCAATCTTCTAGTATATCATCCACTTTTTAGTTCTAGGATTATAATCAAGGCATATTCCACATCCAGGTATATTTCTCTTTCTATCAAGACTTTTGTGTATATCATCAATGTAACCATCTTTTTTAATGGGATATATGTTGACACCATTACTATAAGCATTCTCAAAATCAAATGCTGCCCCACCCTTAAACATATCATAAAGCTTGTCTAATATCTCTGATGGTACTGGTTCAATACTTCTTTTTCTTCCCTTTAACTCACTAAGAATTTTGTGATGAATAACCTCTTTATAAACTTTTATATCATTCATATAAACCTTTACTATATAATCATCATCATGGCAAAGATAAGCATATCTATTTTGTAAACTATCGAAAGTAAACTTCCTTAAAGGTTCAACTCGATGTGCTAAATACAATAACTCTGCCAGTTCCTCATTACTAACTTTCTCAAGGTCATCTTCACATTGAAAATCTATCCAGCAAAAATCTCCATAACTATATACATCTTCTTTTAGAAAATTTTCCATGTTATTCTGCAAAATATATTCAAAACCTAACTTATGGCTCCAATCTCCCTCATCTGGAAATCCCTTTAAAACTAGAATGTTATTAGGTATTTCTTTAATTCCACTCATAAAGTCCTTAAAGGTCATTCCTGATGTAAACACAGAATTACTTTCTTCATCAATTTTTATATAACAAAACCATTTATTCTTCATTTTATTACACCTATCCTCTCTATTATGTTCTCTCTATTAATCCATTGTATATTAAGATTTTATCTTTTTAAAAATATACGTAACAATAAAGCCCCTATCATCTTGACTTTCACTATATTTAATTAACTTAAATGACTTATTTAAATCTTCAAAATCAGTTTGCTGAATCAAGTCATCTTTTCTAATTTTAGTATCTACTTTATGCTTCCATCCAAAACCACATACAAATAAAATGCCATCATCAGCTATACATTCTCCTACATATTCAAGCTGGTTCTTGCTTAATCTATAATGGTTNNATTATCAAATGTTCCAATATTTTTTAAAGAATTTATTACACTTAAATCAATTTGCTTTGTATGAACCAAATAACTATTTCTTTTTGCAAATCTATTTAACCTTTCAAGTGCTTTATTGCTAAAATCAATTCCAGTTACTTGAAATCCTTCTCCAAGAAAAAATAAAGTATTTCTACCATCTCCACATGCTATATCAAGAACAGATCCTTTTTTAAAGTATCCTATATTTTCAATTATTGATTTTTCAGCACTTAAAGGCTTGTCACTTCTATTTTCAAATTTATCATCCCAATATTCCTTATTTCCCATGTACTCCATACTATGCCCCCTAATTTAACCAAGGTATATTGATATATCCTCTTATTAATCTTGAATCTCCCTTATAAAAGTTTTAATAATATTTTTCCTTTTATATCCACTTATATTATGATATATATCTTCTGACATATAATCAGCAACTATAAAACCGTTATCGATATTTTCATAGTTGTATTTCTTTCTAAAAGATATAGTAAATACTTTCTTATTCTAATATTGTAAAAAGGTTCATACTATTCATTTTTTCTTTTTTTATAATCTTTTTAAGTATAATCCAAATGGAATCTCGTAGTAGGTTGGACTATTATTGTTATCAATATAATGATAATCATAGTTTTGAAACTTTACCAATTCAATAAATCCCCAAGATTTATACATAGCTGTTAATCTTTCTACATCATCGTTATCAGCAGCAATTGTTACTTCTTTAAATCCTTTTTCTTCAATTCTTTGAAGAACCCTTTCCATGAGCTTCTTACCAAGTCCTAATCCTCTAAAGTCCTTTTCTACTCTGAAAGCACAAAGATAGGCTCTGTCTTTACCATTAGCTTCATCCTTATCTTCCGAATTCCAAAATATATAAAGTTCTCCTATTAACGAGCTATCTTTCTCATTTTCAATTGTCCAAAACTCTATATTATCTTTTTCAATTTCTTTAATGAAATATTCTTTAGTTGGAGATTCATTTTTCCATAAAGCCTTTAATTCATTCAAATTGCCCGTCCTAATTATCATATTTATCTCTACCTTTCATGTAACTATTGAGTTAAATACATATTAAAAACCACATTCCTCATTAACTATAAATAATTTCATCCTATTTTTATCTGCTTGTCCCTCAATTATGGAAAGCACATTACAAACCCTTTCCTTTGATGTACAATCTACACATCTATTTATTTCTACACATGGTGGATTATAACCTACTCTTTTTGCATTTAAAGGACAGGCTATATTTCTAACTCTTTTTATTCCCTCTTCAACATTGTCTACAATTTTATTTTTACCTACAACTACAATTACTTTATCTGGTCCAAAAGTAATTGCTGCTACCCTATTTCCACTATGATCCACATTGATAATTCTCCCATCATTGGTCACAGCATTAGAACCAGTAATATACCAATCAGTTATAAGAGCTTTCTTTTTCAGCATTTTAGTTTCATCCTTAGTTTTTCCAAGTTCTTTATCATAAACTACATTTCCTCTGTCCATCAGTGATTCTACTATATTCATTTTCTGAAGAGTAGCTGAATGACCAATTCCAATGGTACATTCTTCATCTATGATTTTTAATATATGATTCTTAACTTCAGTTAAATCTTCAAAACATTCAACCTCTATATTTCTCATCCTAAAGTTTTCTTTTAACTTATTTATAGTATTTATATCCATTATTATACCTCCATAATAATTTTATATAGAAAATACCGTATATACATTAATGAATAGTACGGTATTCTATAGATAAACATTTTAAATTTTTATTAAATACTCCTATGTTATAAACTTCTATTCTTCAACAAATCTCATTAATTCTTCATTAAATTTTTCTTTCTGATCGTAAAATACTCCATGACCACTATATTTAAATGGTATAAGTTTTGAATTTCTAATGTATTGATTTTGTATTTTAGCTAATTCAAATAATACAACTTTATCATGAATACCATGAAGAATTAATGTTGGAACTCTTATAGTCTCTAAATCAGAAAATAATTTTTCCTCACCTAGCCACGTGTTTGCAATAGATGCTGTAGCCCATCCAGCTGCCTGTAGTCCAAGATTAAAGAACCACTGAGAAAATGGTTCAGATATATATTTAAAGAAAAATATATCTCCGAAATCTCTCAGCATTTTAGGCCTATCATTATATGTCCCATCAATAATTTTAACAACTTCTTCCCTATCCAATCCATAAGGAAAGTTTTTACGCTTAATAAGACTAGGTGCTGCTGCAGATATAAGAACTAGCTTAGATACTCCATACCCTTTATGACGAGCCATATATCTAATAGCTATAGCTCCTCCTGTTGAATGTCCTGCTAGAGCGAAATCTCTAAGATCTAGGATCTCTACTACATATCTAACATCATCAGATAACCGGTCATAGTCATACCCCTCATAAGGTTTATCAGAATCTCCAAACCCCCTAGTATCTATTCCGATACATCTATACCCATGCTTTGGAAGTTGTTCAAACTGATATTCAAACAGCTTATGGCTACCAGGCCAACCATGTAAAAATAGAATTGTTTTCTTTCCTTTTGGGTTAAGATCCTCTACATAAATTTTCACATTTGGTTCAACTTTAATATAATATCCCACTTATTACCTCCATCAATGAAATAAGTATATTGACAGATTATTCACCAGGCAATATTTTGTGAGCTATTTTTATAATTATTATCCAATATATTTCAATTTTTTAATAAATCATTACTATACAGTTTGAATTGTCTATAATTATTTAATATTTCTCTTAGCCTAGTAATTTGATTTATAATTTTATTCTTAGCATCATTACATATATTGTTTGGTGATATTATACGACTATTAGAGTTACTTAGTTTTTTACTGTATTATAGAATTGTTTTAATTCTTGCTTTACTTCATCTGAAAGAGAGTTCCATCTGATTCCTTGTATTGCTGCCTCTAATGCACATAACCTATTGATACAGGCAGAAGCGTCTATGGCTTTAATATCTAACCATGCTTGTTTACTCCCCACTTCTTTTAATTGTTTAACAGTTTTTATACCGATTTCATTAAGTTGTTCTTCTAGTTTCTTACCTATATTAGGTAAGTCAGATAATTTACTCATAGTTTTCCTCCTATTTTAAGTTATTTAAATTTAAANNACTTTTGTTCTCATAAAATAATCATCATATATCATCATTTTTCTATTTAGTGGTACATAATATTTTTTCATTAATGACTCAATACGCTCAGTTGCATTTGGAATTGCTTTTGTAAGAATTTCCTTAACATTAAAGAGTTCAAAAAAATTCTTATTTACAATTTCTAAAATATCATCTATATATTTCTGTTTTTCATATTTACTATGCAAATCTATTCTCAATAACCCATAATGGTTAAACTCATCTTCTGCTTCTCTTTTAAACATTTCAATAGTTCCAATTTTTTCATTTGTATCATTCAAAATTATCGTCCATCTCACAAAGTATTTATTCTCATAGGAAAAAGTCCAAAATTTAATTGCCTGCTCCATTCTTTCAACTGTTGTATAATAGAAATCATCACCATTACAGTTATCAGAATTAAACAATTTCATAGCCTCTCTATCTGAATAACACTTTAGCAATTCCTCTGCATCTTTAATTGTTGTCTGTTTTAATGTAGTCAAATCATTTTTTAATATAGGGCACTGCTCATAAACATTCCTTATCATTTTAATCTCCTCCTTAAGTTAGTGCTTTTACTTTAGCTCTATCCTTATCTATCTTGATTCTAACTCTCTGAAGATTATTTCATAGAACTTATCTTTACCATAAACCTCATTCCAAGGGTTATGTCCACATTTCTTTAATAATATGAATTTAAAATCCTTTATGGTTCTTGTCAGTGGCTTTTTAACACCTTCAAAAGAATGAGAATCATATTCACCATGTATAGCAATTACAGGACATTTTATATTCTTTCCAAAATCCAAAAGTTCTCCATTGCTTCTTAATTTATTAATTTCTTTCATACAACTTTGAAAAACTTCTGGTTGGAAATCTAGAGATTCATTTTCAATAGAAATTGGACTAAAAGAATCCGCCTTTGCCATTAATTCTCCAAATTCACGCAATACTTCTTTTTTGTTTGGATTATTATGTTCATTTAATAATTGAAATAATGTCCCAACTCTTAAGTTTTCTTCTTCTGTAAGTCTGTTAGCTCTTTTACTATTCATTGATGAAAGATATATATCTTCATAGGAGCCACTTCCTATAAGCATAACCTTGCTTACTAATTCAGGGTATTTCCATGCAAAAATATAGCTTAACCACGCTCCCCACGAATGACCAATTAGTGTAACTGGAAATTGTCCATTATTTTCAAGCAATTTTTTAAGTTCAGAGACTTGTCCATCAATAGAGTCTTCTGATTGCATAGGTTCCAAAACTCCATACTTTTTTGATATTTCTTTTGCTACTTGTGCCATTCCACCTGGCNNTGCGCACCAGGTCCTCCGTGAATAACTGCTATATTATATGGTTCACTTCCATACCTTCGTATCTTAATCATATAATTACTCCCTTTTATAAATATATTAGACAATTTTTGTATTATCCATAATATTTTTTGAACTTTAATCCTTTATCATTGTTAATCTTTACAATTATTTGTTTTCTTTATTATACAAAACCTTTAAATTTATTACAAATTTTTTCTATTTATGTATATTCGTAATAACTATCTATTCTTATCAGTAAGTATTTTTCTTAATCTATTTCCCTAAATATAAAAAGATATTTTAAATCAATATATATTCTAATATGGTAAATAATGGTATAATAGGCTTAACCCTCATTAAATCTTAGGCTGAATAAATGTGTTATTAAATGTTATGAAAGATGTGGATTCAAGGCTATAAAAATTCTTTAAAAAAGAGAATCTCATGAAGGTCAGTATAGAGATAATTTGATAATGCATCTAGTTAGAAGTTAGTAAAATTTCCAACAACTTATAATTTATAATAACTCTAAGAATTAATTAATCTTTTAGTAAAAGAAATAAAGGGAAGTCACAAAAGACAACGGGTTCCGTTTATAGGTGCAAAAGTTGCTAATCAAGTTAAAATCTCAACTAAAATCACAGAGTAAATCACATATAAAATAAAAAAATAATAGTTTTATTATCTTTGTGAATATATATGTGATTTTATATGTGATTTATACCTAAAGAAAGGAGTTGCGGAGGTGAAGTATATAAAACCTAAAAAAGAAAATAAGAAAAAGGTTTCTTTTGAATTATCAACAAGAACACTTGCCATATTAGAACATTACTCTAAATACACTCAATATAGCCAAGAGGAAATACTGGATATGTTTTTATTAAACCTATTAGAAGATACTGATTTTATAGAATGGGTTAATAAGCAAAGATACAATAAGAAAATACTTGCTTCATTGTATGATACTATTAGTGATTCGGAGTTAAAAGATAATGAAACTAAAGAGATTGTCAGATAAAACTGTTAGTAAAGCAAAAGTTATTCCTCCTATTACTCAAGAAGAAGTTAATCAGAGGGAAATAGACTATACCACTTTATCAAAGATAGAGTTTTCGAGAAAATATGGATACCTTCTATATACCCCAGTAGAATTAGTTGTTGATAAAAAGTCTTATAACATTCAAACTAACTTTTGTGCTAATCCTTTTTTTAAATGGTATGGGAAAGAGCAATTCAAGTATAAGAACCTAAAGGGGAATGCTTCTGGATATATGATTACAGGAAAGAATTTCAAATCAATAAAATGTAATGATATTAACGATGATACTATTGATAATCCTGTAATAAGAAGTTATACAGCTCCTTATTCAAATTGGGCAATGGCAGAAGAAATTAAAAGGTTAATAGATATTAACACTACAGTTCCCATTGAGCCAGATTATATATTCTATAAAGAAGATTCTTCTGAAAAAGATTTAAATCCGTTTGATAATCCTAATAGTTTTTATAGACGTGGTAAAAGTTCAAGCAACTCTCAAAAGTATTAGTGTAAATTATGCAAGAAAATTGCAAATGTCTTACCAGAGTAGAAAGAATGTTTTACTTATTATCAGAAGAAGAATGATATACTTCCTCTATTTATGAAACTAATACTAAGTAGAACTCCTGTAACAAGAATATGTGAAATATTAGATATTGGCAGTAGCACCTACTACAATAAGTTAGAGTGGCTATATAGAAGGTGTTTAGAATTTCTTGAGAGATATGAAGGTAAGAAATTGATGAAGATACTGCTCTACTGACTTTTCTTTTAAGGATACATAAAGAAGGTATTTCAAATAAAGATACTCATATTTTCACTTGTAAGGTTGATAAAGAATTAGATAAGAATGAAGCATATAAACAATATTTAACTCATAAAGAAAATATTAAATTATGGCAAGAGGCTAATAATTTAATAGAAGGTTTGGACAAATCAGCGATAGACCTATTGGCTCATACAATATTTAATAATGAAATATATATAACTAAAACAATTAACGAAAAGATTATGTTGTTGAAACTAATGATTATATACCCCATCCATTTCCTTATAATGATGAAGGAAACAGATATGTTAATTGTGTTACAGATTTATCTGATCTTAATTGTTATGAATTAGCAGAGATAATGTACAAAGTAGATTTGAGGTCTATAAACACTTTAAGAAGAAAGATATCAATATTAGAAAGACCATTATCGGGGGGCAAAGGAGAAGGTAAAAGTTATATATATGCTAACTTTAATCCTAAATATGCTCAATATATGAATAACAATTCTAAGAACATATTTAAACTTCTATGAGACTTGGGATAGCAAATAAGAAATATAAAATAGAGGATATATTATATTTAAAATAACTAAATATCAATAAATAAAGTTTAAATGACTGGCTATTAATAGTCGGTCATTTAAACTTTATTTTAATTAATACCAATATACTGAAATCAAGTTTAATATTATGCTAAGTCTAATTATCAACATCATCTTCATTTAGTTTACTATCAATAACTTGTTGCTTTTTTTTATTTATAATTATCATTACTGAACGAAATACAAAGAAGAAAAGAACAAAACTAACAAAATATAATGCTAAATTTTTTATATCATATTGACCGCTTAATATTGCAAATAAAATTACGGAAGCAATCCCTGCTATAACTGTGTTTAATAATAATTTTTTCTTACTATCACCATTGGGATTCCAGATGTCAATCCCTTTTTTAAAATGGCGAATTGAAATAAATAACCCACATGATATTAATGCAAAAAATTCAACTGCATATTGAGCGAATGGAGCATTCATAAAAAATTGCTGTACAATAATAGAAATCATCAATCCAGTCACCAGCCATCCGTATGCCTCGCTTTGGATTTTTCTTCTCTCCAAAAGTATTCTTTCATCTTGAATTTTATTATTCTTCATCTAATCCCTCCCAAAATAAATCATTTAATGTTTTGTTTAGTGTTTTACAGATTGCTATACAAAGGTTTAGTGTAGGGTTATAATCACCAGATTCAATAAGCCCTATAGTCTGCCTTGTTACGCCAACTGCTTTAGCCAAATCATCTTGTTTCATATCGCATTCAATACGAGCGATTTTCATTCGTTTATTTTTCATATAGCACCTCCTTATATTACATAGTATATAGTATAAATTGCTAAATGTAAAATATATATTGCATTATGAATGAAATAATAGTCAAATAATATTTAAAAACTCAATAGTAACACAAGATAATATTTAAAACCTATAAAGAATATATACATACCTTTACTTACAAATTCCTTTTCATTATATATATAATGAAAAAAGTTCTAAGTCATTTATTTAACTTAGAACTTTAGTGATTTATTAAGTGATTCTGTATGAGATTTTTATTGTGATTTCTTATGAGAATTTATAACTTTGCACCTCAAAACGGAACCCGTTGCACAAAAGACTCCCCTTTAAAAAAATATACCTAACTGTCTTTTAAAAATCTAGCTAGTAACAATGTGTTTTTATATTCACCTTTGATTTTTATGTTTTTATTTTTTCTTCCCTCTTCAATAAATCCGAACTTTTTATAAAGTGCTATAGCAGGTGTATTTTCTTCAAAAACCTCTAATTCAATTTTCTCAACTTGATTTTCTTTGCACCACTTTATAACCTCTTCCATTAACAAAGTTCCTATTTTTAACCCACTGTATTCCCTTAAAATTGTTATACCAAAATCTGCAACATGACTTGTCCTTTTAGTGCTACCCCTTTGTAATGTAGTAGAGCCTACTATTTTCTCATTTATCTCTGCTACTAAAAATAAAGATGTATTTTTAATATATTCTGCCTCGTCTTCAGCTGTTAAGTCAAATTCGTCTGGCTCTTTAGGAAAGAAACTTACCTCGCCCATTACTTGTTTCACCAACATTACAATTTCATTAGAATCTTCAACTGTTGCTTTTCTAATTATAAGTTCATTGTGATCTTTTTTCTTCATCATAATTATAACACCTTTCTATACCCTTAAATATTTTCCAATTTTAATCAAAAATTGATAATTGAGTATGACATTCTTGATTTAACTTCTCTTTCATTTGTTTAGAATAACTACTTGATAAACCATATTTTTCTCTCAAAGCATTTACTGTTTTATATAAATTATTTTTATATTCCTTATTTGCTCCACCAGTTTTATATAATAATAGTAGGTCATCATATATCTTTGGAAATTCTTTCTTTATGAAATCTAAAAATACTTTTCTTGTACTACCTCTTAAATAAAGAGTTCCTGGTAGAACGTAATCCACATCACATTCTTTAGCATGAAAATATAGAGAATTTATATTTTCAAAAGCATCTGTTATATATGGAATAATAGGCATAAAATGAAGTCCAGTAGATGCATTGGTTTTACTAAATTCCTTTAACATTGTAAATCGTTTTAAAGATTCTACTCCATTTGGTTCAATTAATTTTCGTATATTTTCATCCATAGATGTAATTGTAGCTGCTATATTTACATAGGTAACCCTAGAAAGGTCATCTATTAAATCATAATCTCTTAAAATTAAATCTGACTTAGTTGAAATAATGCATGGTGTTTTATACTTTATCATAAGTCTTAATATATCCGGCATTAGTTTATACTGTTCTTCTACTGGTTGATAGCTATCTGTTACCCCTCCAATATTCACAACTTCCCTTTTCCAAGAAGGACTACTCAGTTGTTTTTCCAATTGCTCAACCACATTAGTTTTTACATATATGTCTTCAAAATATTTATCTGAGTCTAAATATTGATGTGAATACATAGCATAACAATATTTACAGCCATGTTCACAACCTCTGTATATGTTTAAATCCCAGGCAAAGGGTATTTTTCTTTTTAATTTATTACACGCTACATCACAAGTAATTTCTCTAATCTTTGCCATTTATTCACCTCCAATATAACAATGATAAGGAATATAAAAACTAATTATTGTATTTATTACTTATAGGTAATATTTTACCATACATATGTATATTGAAGATATCTTTAAGAAAAAAAATTATTTTTATCCATGAATAAATTTTTATATTTCCACTTATGTAATCATTTACTACTAACTGAAATTAGGTTAATATTATTATATAAACATCTTTTATAAAAAATTTTATGTGACTTGAACTTAACTATTATCTATTACTTAATGAAGGGGTTGTTTGAGATGAATAAAGATTTTTTCAAGAAGAATAGGCTAAAGTTATCAATGGAATTAGCTAATGGATCCATATTAATAATGTTTGCTGGAAGAGCACCGAAGAAATCAAATGACTATAATTATAAGTTCACACCAAATAGAAATTTCTATTACCTATGTGGAATTGATGAGGAGTATATAAACCTTGTAGTTATTAAAGACAAAAATGGAAATATGGATGAACGCTTATATATTAGGCAATGCGATGAAAAAAGATCTAAGTGGATAGGCAAAAGTATTGATATTGACATAGCTAAAGAAGTATCTGGAATAGATGATGTAAGATTTATAGATGACTTTAAAAGAGATTTAAATAGTCTAATATCAACTAAAAATTTAGTCCATATATACTTAGATTTAGAAAAAGATGCCTATGAAGATGATTTAACCCCTAATGGTTGCTTTGCCAAAGATTTAAAGGAAAGATATTCTCAAGTTTTTATACATAACGTATATCCTAAATTATCCATTCTAAGAATGTGCAAAGAAAAAGAGGAAATTAAAGAAATTAGGGCTGCTATAGAGAAAACTAAATTAGGAATAGAGGCTATGATGAAAAATGCTAAACCTAATATTATGGAATATCAATTAGAATCATATTTTGATTTTGAATTAAAAAACAATGGTGTTAAGGATTTTTCATTTCCAAGCATAATTGCCAGTGGGCAAAATGGTACTATACTTCACTATGAACAGAATAATTGTGAAATTGATGATAACTCTTTGGTTTTATGTGATGTAGGTGCAGCATGGAATTATTATCATGGAGATATAACTAGAACTTTCCCTGTTAACGGTAAGTTTACTGAAAGACAAAAACAAATATATAATATAGTATTAAATGCTGAACTTGAAACTATAAAAGCTCTTAAACCAGGTCATACTTTTCAGTCAATAAATGATGTTACAAAGAAAGCTTTAACAGAAGGATTAATTGACCTTGGTATAATAACGGATGAAAGTGAATTGTCTAACTATTACTATCATCAAGTAAGTCATCATTTAGGACTAGATACCCATGATGTAGAAGATTATGATGCGCCTTTTGAAGAAGGCATGGTAATTACAGTAGAACCTGGCCTATATTGATCCCAAGAAGGCATAGGAATAAGAATTGAGGATGATGTAGTTATAACTAAAAATGGATGTAAAGTCTTGTCTGATGAGATTATAAAAACTGTTGAAGAAATTGAAGAATTTATGAAGAAATGTTAAAACAAAGAATTTTTTAATCCTTTAAAATATGAAGGAGAGTAAGTAAGTTTGTGTAAACACAAATTTACTTCTCTCCTTTTTTAATATATAAACTTTTATTTAATAAGTGCATCTCCAAAGAGAGAATTGAAGGTTTCATTTGCTATTTTTGTAAAGTTTTCAGGTGTAGAATATTTATTTTCTAGATTAAGATTTTCCCATGTAGCAGTCCAGATTAGATATTTATCTAGGGGTAACATGCTCTTTATCTTTAGATGACAACCATCACGAACTAATAATCCATCTTTAGCTATTTTTTCAATATCAAAATATAACCTTGCACCTATTTTATATTTCATTTTCTCATCCATAATAATTTTATTATTTTCCTTGGCAATTTCACTTGAAACATTCCCGTTAGAAAACATAATATAATCACTATAGTCCTTCGGATCACCAAGAAGTTCCTCTATAGGCTTGTCCTTGTAATTATAGCCTTCCTTTTTTAGTATATTCCACGACTTTAAACATCCATCGCTCTTAATTTTTTCCCAATTTTTCATTATTGTACTATGAATAAGAACCCTAGGTTCATTTTCCCTTAAAAAAGCTTCATTATAATGATGATTTTCATATGCTTCCTTTGCTTTAATTAAGTCTTCCTCATTTACCGACAAAATCATATTCTTACAATAGCTATTTTCATATTCTATAAAATCCATAAGATTAAATTCCCATTGCTTACACTTTTTACTTACCTTTAAAGTATATACAGATGAATTACCTCTTCCATTGGTTATTTCATAATTCTTAGAATTAGTTAAGCAAAATACAATCCAATCATCAGTATATCTTTCTTCTGTAAATGGATTTATATGCTTCGGTTCAAATCCAGGTTCTGTAATGTATATCAAAAGCCTTCCTCCGTTCTTTAGATAATTGTTACCACTATTAAAACTAAATTATAATTATTCTGTTTTTAATATTTCTATTATAGCATATTTTCTAAATATTCATTATTATTTTTTATTTAATTTAATTATTAATATCTATGGCTTTAATATACTTAACATTATTCCTTTATTAAATTATATTCTCAACTTCAATAAATCCAAATTTTTTATATAGATCATAGGCAGGTTTATTGTCTATATGTACATCTATAATAATATCTTCTATATTCTTTTTATGCATATCATTCACACTTCCGGGTAAAGCTATTAAAATACCTATTACTTCATCCTTGCATTGTGCAGTTATAATATATCGTTTTGAAAAATCCCCTAAAATATTATTCCTAAGATTTTCAATAAACTTATCTGGTTTTTTAGCAGAAAGATCAGGGTCTAAGGTTCCCTCTATAAACCTTGATAGATAAGTATTTAATTTACTTTCTAAGTTGTATGTTCATTTACTTATCCTCCTATTTCTTCCAAGTACACTGTATCATTAATGCACTTCTAAGCATATTCTCCTATATATTTCTTTAAAGATTGCTCCATTCTACTTTTCATTGATAATATGTCCGTTAAGAATACATCCACCAAAAGTTTACCCTCCATCTGATATTCTTGTTTTGTAACTTGTCCACAAAATTTTCGATAAAACTGATTTGATGATGCATAATGATGGTTATAGACAACAATTTTTTCCATACCCATAGACATGTAGAAATTCAATGTGTAAATAATCATCATGAGAGAAATCCCCCTATTTTNNTAAGGATATACCCAGCCCTATACCCTTTTCAGGTATATCAAAGGTTTCTGC
The DNA here is from genome assembly GCF_002414285.1 of Clostridium sp. UBA5119. NCBI lineage: Bacteria > Bacillati > Bacillota > Clostridia > Eubacteriales > Clostridiaceae > Clostridium > Clostridium sp. UBA5119. The sequence goes on from NZ_DHYX01000013.1 coordinate 92,659, forward strand.
AAAACTGCTAAAAGCTACTCCAAGCATCTTGTCGTTTTCAAATGCTCCAATTAACAAGCGAATATCATTATTTTCTTTCCCTGTATGCATCCACTCTATCCAGAAGTCCAATTCTTGAGAAACTGATAGAGTGTTTTCAGCCTTACCTGCCAACTCTTCCGTCCAGCACAAAATCTTTAGTTCTAAGGCTTGCTGCATGTCAGATTCCTTTAATTGTCTAATTTCAATCATTGATTCATCCTCCAATAATACAACTAATCCCATTCAATTACTTTTTCACTAGTATATATTCAAGATAAACTGATGTATTTTCTTTATCATCGAGCTTTCTTTTTACTGATTTCTTTTCCTTATATATAACTTCAAATTTTGTAAAGATTTGCTCAATTTCGTTATCTTTATAATGACAATAGATCACTTCATCATTATCTTCAATTTGTAAAAACTCTCCTTCACCAATTTCTTTTCCTATACCATAAGTATCACACTCTTCACCTAAAAAATTCACATAGCATAGTCCTCCAGGTTTTAACACTCGATAAAATTCTGATAAAGCAAGTGAGAAATCTTCTTTTTTCATATGAACAGATGTATTATAAGAATACAAAAAACTAAAAAACTCATTTTCAAAAGGTATCTTTTTCATATCACCAAATATAATATTTAAATCTGTATTATGTTCTATACAAAATATGCTTGCCTTTTCCAACTGTTCTTTAGATATTTCGATTCCATAGGTTTCATATCCAAATTCATAAAATAAAGAAAGAGGTGGATTAGAACCCCCAGCACCACAGTCTAATATAATTTTTTCAGAGGAATTGTTATTACAATATTTTAAGAAATTATATAACGGAATAGCATTTATAAGATTATGCATATTTTATTAATACTCCTTATACTTCAAATTTTTTCTATTTATTTACTAATAAAAACAATCTATTATACTGTTCATGTTGATTGTAGTAAATATCCTTTTTAAGATATATATTAAAATATTTTTCCAATATACTAACCCATTTTTCTGTTTCTAAATTCCATAAATATAATCCTGTTGTTTCAAGTAATAAATCATTGCCTAAGTGTGTAATACCCCACTCTTTAATCTGTTTTTCATTGAATATTGGATTTACCTTAAATAAAATCTTACCATCCTTATGAACTATTCTATGAATATTACTCAACACTAGTTCTGCATCTTTAGGAATCATATTATCAACAATATTTGATAATATAGCACCATCCATAATATTTTCTTCCATTTTATTTAAACACTCTAAGCTCCCTTGAATAAATTCAAAGCTATCCCTTTCAAAATATCTTGCCCTTTCCTTTGCAAGAGTTATTGCATCTGTTGAAATATCAATTCCTACATGACGCTTGGTTCCACAAAGTGCACAATGAAACAAAAATGCCCCACTTCCACATCCATAATCTACAATGCTATTTGTCCCACTACTTAACCACTTTAAAGCGTCATTTAAATCTTCTTGTCCCAAATCTGCATTTTCATATTTATTTGGTATTACTGCTTTAAATATATTGTCCCAAAATATTTTTGTGCTATTATAATTCTCTATTGATATTTCCCCCTTCCTTTAATAGAGTTGTTCACTAGTGGACTTAGCTTACTACAAGTTATAATTTTAATCTTGTAGCAGTCATTTCATATGATGGATGATACAATCCTGTTGGTTCATAGAAATTATCTCCTATATATTGAAGACCTAAGCGTATTAAAAGTTTTTTAGATCCAACATTTTGTGGATGGTGCCCTGCAAAAAGCTTGTCTGCATTTAACTTAGAAAAGCAATAATGAATTACTGCTTTTGCTGCTTCATGTCCATATCCTTGACCCCAGTATCTTTTACGAAGATGAAAACCAATTTCATATGAGTGTTGTTTAGATTTAAATGGACGTACACCACAGCATCCAATAAATTCTCCTGTTGTTATTTTAAATATAGGCCAATATTGAACATGAAACTCCTTGCCATTATAAATTTCAATATTTAAACGATTATGGATATCGTTTTCTGTAAATTCTCCTGTAGCACAAATAAATTTAGTAACCTCCTTTTCTCCCCAAAGCTGATGAGCTAGTGTAATGTCACAATCTGACCAATTTGAGAAACCTATACGCTCTGTTTTCATAAAGTAATCTCTCAAACATTTCACCTCCTGTTATGTGAATAATCTTTCCATGGCAGTATGATACTTCCTATTAATAAGTTAGCTTATTTATTCTATTTTCATCTCAAATAACGCAAATGATCCACCATTATCTAATAAGAACTTATCAACTATCTCAAATCCTAGACTCTTATAAAGATTACATAATTTCTTATTATTCCATCCTGTATCTAATCTTAAATATTTAATATTTCTTTTTTTACATTCTTCTATCGCGAATTTAACCATTTTGCATGGTAGTCCCATTCCTGCATACTCTCTTCTCACACACAGTTTATGTATATATCCTGCTTCATTTTCCTTTGAATTTGGCCAAAAAAAGTATCACTCCATTGTAATATCATACAACATGCATTAGCTCCTGAAAATTTTCCTACACAAAAATCTTCTTCCATAACATTTACCATTAATTTTTCTCTTGTAAGGTGTTCATCCTTCCATACATTTAATCCAACAGAGCGTCCCCAAGAAGCAACTTCTTTCATAATATTAATTACATTATCAACTTCTCAGGTATATACGATAAAATTCATATTTCTCCCCCTCAAATTTGTAATCTATAACTACCTTATAAATAATATTGATGTCTTAACACCACATTTTGAGAACCCACATTTTTTATACATATCCTTTGCTGTATCGAAATTGTCTGTTATTAAGTATGCTATATCAACTCCAACATTAAGAGATTCTTCTAGTAATTTATTCAACATAGAAGTACCATATCCTTGTTTTTGATATTCCTTAATAATATCAAAATCCTCAATCTTTGCAATGCCATCTTTTATAAAAAGCTCACATTTACCTATAGGTTCCTTTCCCTTGTAGCATACATAAAGGTTCAAATAAGGATTGTCCTTATATACCTCCATCTTTCTTTTACTTCTTTTTAAAGCAAACTCTTCCCCCATGGCTGCCTTGTTTGCTTGTACATCTGCCTTGTATCCATCATCAAGGATTTCAAGAGTATCTGCTTTTAAAACTATGCAGTCATCTTTTACTTTTAATTTCTTAAAATCTTTTGGCTCTATAGCCATAAAACAGTATTCTGTAATCTCAGGCTCTTGAATCAAGTTTTTTAACTCATCCCACTTCACACTATAATCCATCATGATATGCAGATGTTCATTATTTGACTTTTGCATTTCAATAAGCTTATTTTCAATAAAGCTTCTTAGTTCATCCGTCTCCATTAATTCTTTCAAAAAAACGAAATTATGCATGTACATATCAAGTAGCTTTTTATCTGTGAAAATGATAGATTTCTTCAGTTCAGCATAATCTGAAAAACATTTTATATATTTCAATTCAGTTTCCAACATTTTTTTATATAATTCTGCCTTCATAATATAAATCTCCTTAACATATCTATTTTAAAATAATTACTATATATTTAAATTAATTACAAATAATTCTTTAAGGAAATTATAACATATAATTTTAATGAAAATCCTAAAATATATCACATTCTTCTGACAATATATTCTTCGGTTTTAAACATTAATTATTCAAGTTTTAATACTTAAATAGTAATATAAATTAATTATTGAAAAATAAAAATACCGTAAAATTCATCACTAAATTTCACAGTATTTTAGAAAACCATTTATTCTTATATCAATTTTATCTATATGAAGAATATGTTTTTGTTTTATAATTATTTAGCAATCTTAGATAATGATTTGCTTCTCTTAGAACATGATCTCCTAAGAGTGGTAAAATTATGGACTTAATCTTGCAATTTAATAATCCTTCTGTTCCTTTCATCTTGAAATCTCTAATATCTTTAGTGGCCTCTCTACTCTCTTCAGTCACAGTGGATATATGTGCTAATGAAATTGTATTATCGTGCATAGTAAGTGCTTCTTCTGTCAATCTATCAAATTGCTTACCAAACTTGTTAGCAACATTAAATAACTCCTCTTCTGTTGGATCTAAAAAGCCTCTAATAAATTTAGAATGCTCAGCCATAATTCTGTTCCAGAAAGCTTCCTGATCAACCATTTCCTTATTAATGTCCATCTCAACTCTTTCCTGTAACCTTCCTAACATTCTAAGATAGAACATTGCTTCTCTTAAAATATGATCCAATAAAAGTGGATAAGAACCTGTAAACATCTTGCACTTTAATACATTTACTTTTATTTTATTTTTTAACTTAGCTGTTTCATTTACTACAGGAATAATCTCTTTATTTAAATAAAATACTTCTTCTGATAAACCATCTAGAGTTTTACTATTTTGATAATCTCCTAAAGATAATTCCATTTCAGTTGTATTTGTATTGATATTAATTCCAGTGTAAAATTCTGTAGCTCTTTCTGCTTCTAGTGTATAGTTTGTAATTATTTCTCCTGTATTACCAATGTTTGGATCGATAATTCCACTAGATAATTTTATGGTCTTTCTAAGCAATCCATCTAGTTGTTCCTTTAACATATCTGCATAATGAAGGTAATTTTGAGATCTAGGCATTAACGATGCACCAACAAAAACTAGATGCTCCTTCATTATTCTTAAAAAGAATAGATTTAATTCTAGCGATTGTTTAATAAACTTCTCCTTAGATAACATATTTTCTCCCTTTAAATAATACTTCATTAACAATATATGCTTATACTTATATACTGACAACGTAATTTAATTAATTTTTATTACAAAATATACTAATACACCTTGTTAATATTAAATTTACCACAAATTACGTTCTTATTGGTTGTTTTTCTTTTTTGCCATTTTATACTTTTGGTAAAGAATATCTTTTAAAACTAAAACAGTATCCACGTCGTCAAACCCAAACTCAATTTTAAAAGCATCATATAACTCAGATATTTTCTCACTATAAGTATATATCCCTTTTATCCCTTGGTATGAAGCCAAAATTGGATACTTTTTACTCCACGCACCTGTCCAGTCAATTTCATCAACTATCATTTCAATACCAGTAACATCACCACTAATATGGCTTCCACTAATAAGATAATCATAACTTACATTATAAAGTTGACTTAGTAATTTTGCTTTAATAAGTTCAGGAACCGTTTGGTCGGTCTCCCATTTACTTACCGTTTGTCGAGATACACCTAATTTCTCTGCAACATCCTCCTGAGATAAACCTTCCTTTTTACGTAAATATAATAATTTTTCGCCTAATGACATAACTATCACCAGCCTTTCCTAAAATCCAAGTTAACTTGTAGCTATAGTATACTAAAAACTAAACACCTTTTCTATCAAGTTAAAATGGAAATTTGTCAACTAAAGTTAACATTCTAACTCTCTCGTATTTCCTTATCAGCCCTAAAATATTTAATTTAATCGTAATTATTTATCATGCTCTCTTCATTAATGGCAGTATCTCCACTTACCTTTTCATCAGATTCCCCTTTAGACTTCATTAATTCATTAATGTATAAAGAATCTGCTATTGTTAAGCATTTCACTCTTGCCAATAATTCCTTTGATGCAGATTTTGCTGGAATACTCTTTATACACTTAGGTGGATTTTTACCATCACTAACATAAACTTTTATAATACCACCTTCAAGTATGTACTCTATTTTCCTTTTACCTGATGTTTTTATTTCAGTATTACTAACTTTTGATTCTTCCAATAATTTTAAAAATTCTCCTTTTGAATTTTGCTTTTTATTTCTATCTTCATAATTTTTTATATAATAATTGTTTAAAGTAACTTTCATTATGAATACTCTCCTTAAATTTATAACTTAATTGAAATACTATTAATCTATATTAACTTGTCCATAATGTTCACCAGCACATTTTATAATAGCAGAACTTTCACTAATCCATTCAATTGTATATTGTCCACTTGAAAAATTATTAAGCCCCTCTATCCTATTCCAGTTTACACTTCTCTTACCAAAGAATAACTCTTTCTAAATCCTATATTCGTTCTAAAACTATTTCTTTGATAAAAGTCGTCCGCTCCATCCGTTGAAAGTAAATCTAATCTTGTATTCGGATATAAATTATGACATATATCAATTAAAGCTTTTCCTATGCCCATTCCTCTATAACTAGTGTCAACTATAATTTCAGCTATATAAGTAGTAATTTCTCCATCTGTTAATGCACGAATTAATCCAACTACTATGTCTCCATCTAATGCAACAAGTGTAATATTAGAATTTTCCCATGCCTTTAATGCATCTTCTGATCTTTTTAAGAATGTCATCCATCCTTCTTTCTCATATAATACTTGAATAGAAGAAAAATCGGTTTCTTTAAATTGCCTAATATAAATTCCTTTTGGTAATTTTACTTGTCTAATTAACTCTTCCATTAAAATAAATTTATTCATAAAACCCTTCCTTTGTAATATTTATAAGTTTAGCAATTTCATTGAATTATCAAAATGAATGCCAGACATATTATTTACTCTTGCAATATATTTATTAACTTCATCAATTTCACACCACATAATATCATCAACTTCATTAGAATTATTAAATGATTTTGCCTTAACAAAGGCAATGAATCCAGCCATTATTAATTCATTTGGTTTAAAGTAATAGCTTTCTACATACTGCATTTTTTCAACTTGTTGACCTGTTTCTTCTAAAACTTCTCTTATTACTGTCTCTTCCAATGTTTCACCATTACTTACATAACCAGAAACTACCCCCCAATGAGTTTTGGAAATATAATTTTGCTTTAATAGCAATATCTGATTATTTTCGTTAATAACTAGAACTTCAACACAGCTGGCAGGGCCATCAAAATATGGTTTATCACAATCTATGCAATATCTTACTAATCCCTCATCCCCAATACTTTTTTCGTCTAATTCTTTACCACATATAGGACAATAAATAAATTTCATAAAAGAATTCCCCTTATATCTTTCTACTAACTTGTAAATCAAATTCTGGATTTGTAACATATGCTAAATATTGAACATCACCATCAAAATCTAAATAAGCTTGAAATCTTTGACGAATTGTTGGTGATGTAATCATATCAAGAACTTTACATAATAAACATTAACTATAATCTAGCCTTTTATTTTCCTCCATGAACTTTCTTCTAATCCATCTGCTTTTAGATACTTACAGAATCTTTCAAAGCATCCCATCATAGCAACTATAACCTCTTCTGTTACTTCATAGTTCTCTTCCCACCACCAATTTTTTATTATCAATGGTTCATTTCCTCGATGTATTTCAGGTTCAAATCTTGCTACAAGCTTATCTCCATATAAAACTGGTAATACATAATATCCATACTGCCTCTTTGAAACAGGTTTATATACTTCCCAACTATATTCAAAATCAAAAATATCTTTAACTAACTTTCTGTCCCAAAGAAGATTATCAAGTGGAGCCAGAAAACTTGCTTTTTTATCAATGCTAGAATTAAGATTATCTAACATTGATGTATCGTCAGCCCTTATATAAAAAGTTTCATTTAGTCCTTCTACTTTTACAAGTATAAGCTCACCATCCTCTAGTAGTTCCTTTAATATTTTCTTTCTAAGATTTTTATCGGATACAAAATGACCAAGCCATCCTTCACCACTTCTCTCCCAATAAATCCCTATACTTCCTATTCTCCTTTTAAAATACCACTTATAAAAATCATTATCATTATTAAAAGGTTCCTTCATTTCCAGTAGTTCTTTTGGCAATAGGTTTTCTATCAAATCATAAACCTTTTGTGTGTTCTTCTTTTCTTTAACGCCCAAAATTCCGCTGTTCCACATATAGTCCATGGTAGCGCTGGAAAGTTTCCCATGACCCCAAACTCCACTTTTCACACGTCCAATATCCAGCTTTGAAGGCAAGGTAGCACCATTTTTCTCTATATATTCCTTTGCTACATCAACATAGTTAATTGCTTCAATTGAATTTCTATGATTCAATACTCTCTCAATCTCTTCTTTTCTTCTTAATCTAACTCTTTCAAAATAAGGCCAGTCATTGACAGAATAGATGGCCATCATTTTATCCCAACCATCTATGATCTCTCTTTTATCATAAAGAAGAGTTTCTAGCATCATAGGGTTATAATTTTTAACTCTGGACTGAAGTACCAAATCAGCATTTCTACCTACCATATTTAAAGGATCATATTGTATGCACCCTACTCTATTTATAAAATTCTTAATACCATCTTCACCATCAAAAGATTTTGATGAAGATAAACCTTGATACATAACCAGAAATTTTCTCAATTCGCCCTTTGACATAGTAATTTTTTTCATATTACTTCCTCACTAAAATTTTTATTTATTATATTATTTTCAATTTTAAGACTAGATTTTTAAATAAATTATTCTGAAAAACTTCTTATAATAATTATAATTACATGAAAATATTGAGCTTATGAGGTTTTATTTCTTTTACAGGCATTACAACTTCAACAAAACCAATTTCTTCATATCTACTGTTTGGAAAAACCTCATAGTTTTCGATTACGTATTTTGTAGCCTCTACTAATGCTGATTCTTTATCTTCATTTCCCAGCATAACGGCACAATGAGGTACCCATTGTCCAGCTGTGTAATATTCCCAACCACTATGATCGCAAAACGCGAAAGTTTCGTGTATATTTTTGTGTAAAGCAATTAATTCATCACATACAACTGGTGCAAGATATACAGTTCGGGTATTATTAAATACCCCAATACTAGAAAGCAAAGCGGGAAATCATTTTGTATCCTTAGCTATTTCTTTTAATAGCTTGTCACACTTTTCAATATCAATATCATTAAATATAGCTATGGTAATATGAGGACGAGTCTTCCATTCTAAATATTTTTCACTGATTCCCTCTCTTGCAATTCCTTTAACTAATTTAATAATTTTTTCCTCTGTTTCCTTATCAAAATATAATTCTATTGCATATTTCATGCTAATTCTCCTCCAATATATAAAGATAATTTATTATGAATGTGGCTATGAATTTCATGTTATTCAAACATCAAAATCGCTGAAACCCTTGGTATGACAACAACTATTTAAATAGTTAAATAGTTAAATAGTTAAATAGTTGTATAGTTTCCTATATAACTATTTTCATATATAAATAGTTACATATTTATTTTATTCTACTTAAAATTTAAAATAATTTTATTAACATAGTCATTCATAACTGTTCTATATTCTTCAGGTCTGTAGTCCATGGATTTTATCAAATTAATCATCTCTTGGGCTGAAATAAATTTAACATCGTCTACCTCTGACTTTTGTAAGGTTAAATCTGAAGTATCAATCTCTTTACATAATACAAAAATATCAATGAAATGATTGTATTTTTCCCAAAAAACTCTTTTAAGAAAAATTATATCATCTATCTTTATACCTAATTCTTCATGTATCTCTCTAATAATAGCTTCTTTACTTGTTTCTCCAGCTATAACGTGTCCCATGTGAATATCCCATCCACCAGGTAAGAATTCTTTTGTTTTTGCTCTTTGTTGAATTAAGAATTCTCCCTTTGAGTTATGTATATATGCATGCGCTCCTAAATCATATTGTCCTTCTAAAAGCTCTTCATCTTTTGGTGCTATTTTACCACTTCTACTACCATCTCTATTTAAAATATCAAAATACTCCATGTGTTTTCCTCCTATAAAATTATCAGTACTTTATCACCTACATAACCACTCCTTAAGCATGTTTTCATTGTAACATTTATTTTAATGCTATGTATATATTTTATATATAAGTTAATTTATTCTACAAGAAAAAGCAAAGTGGTTACTTCAAAATGGAAGTAGCCACTTTTATAATTTTTAGAACAAATATCAGATATACCTATATTAATAAATCTCCAAGAATGATGTTATCTTTCCATCAGGATGACATTCTTCAAGAAGTCCAAACTCCGGGTCATAAAATTTGCATTCTTATTCAAAACTAGAGATTAATTTTTCAGGATTTATTATTTTTCCCTTATATTTTTCTGTTCCCTTTTCTATTTGTCTGCTATCTCCTGTTGCAAGAGCTTGTTTCCAAAATTCTTCTGGCGTAATATTGGGTTTTACTTGACAAGCTAAAGCATAAAGTCCAGCAAGATAAGGCATACACCAGCTCCATCCACCTTCTCTATAAAATACATAATCCTTCTCTCCTGTAGGGCTAGCTACCGTTTTAGAATCAATAGGAATAAGTAGTAATTCTTCTGGTTTGTCCATATTAAATTTCTCTTCATAATACTTATTAAGCTCATCAATATGCTCTATTTTTGATACCCACTTTTTCCATTCTGTAACTTTATAATTAGAAATATCATCTTTATCTGCAAGGGAATCTATATCTAATCCATGGAAATAAAACTTATCCTCATATGTGTCAAACATATTTACTGTTATAACAAATATATTCTCTTCAATTGCTTTTTTAATTGCTTCTATAAATTCATTATACCCCTTACTTTCAGGCTTGCATCCTGCTGATATAGATAAAACTCGTATCTTATCATCCTTTGGCAAAGATTTATTTACTTCAATAATTCTTTCAATTGCTTTTGCTGTCCAAGAAAAGTCTAGTTCCATTTCACTATTAACAAAGTTATAGTTTTCGCATGCTATAAAATACAAATCTGCTTCCGATGCAACTCCAGTATTCTTACCTGCTGCAATTGATGCCACTGCTGGAGCATGCATCTGTGCTTCTTCTGGTTCATAATGAATTTCTTCATACATCTTTACTCTATCATGATATTCCTCATGATTTACTAAAAGAGAATAATCGATAAATGCTATGTTTATCCCCTTACCAGTTATTCCTCTTTCATGAAGTTTTTTTATTTCAAGACCTGGATTTTTATGAAACTCTAAAAAACTTTCAGGGTTAAACTCCTCTGGAAGTTTCCCTGGCCATTTTGTTTTACTATCAAACACTGAATTTAAAAGCTTATCTTTCTCCCCAGATAAATCAAGTTTCTCAAGGTCATATCCTCTTAAATCACTACTATTTTTTCCCCACTCATCTTTGAGTTCTTCAATGTTATTTATACTCCCTCTTCCAAAATCAGCCATGTACGGAAATCTTTCAATTTTCACCTCTTCTTTAACATTATTATTAGTAGAAATTTTTTCTTTGCTGTTAACTTTATTATTGCAGGCAGTGATATTTATTGCAAATACTGCTACCAACAACACTATTGCTAACTTTCTTTTCATTTAATATCCACCCTTTCATTTTTCTCCCCAATATTATCATCTTCTTTAGTTAGTACAGTACCTCTGGATTTCTTAATATATAATTTAACTTATCTTCCCATCTATCATGCATATCATAAAAATGCTCTTCTTTATTTATAAACTTAAATCCAAATTTATTAAATATACTTTGCATTCTCTTATTTGAGCCCATTGTATCAGCATATATGCATTTAAGTTTTAATATATTAAATACATAGTCTATTGCCAATTTAACTGCTTCAGTTCCATAACCTAATCCCTTATAATTATTATTAGCAAGGGCAAGTCCAAGTTCACATTTACCTTTTTTATAAAACTTTACTAATTTCTCATAAGGTTTCATTGATTATACTCCCCTTTTTTACCTTACAATATAATCTACAGATTGTTAATAAATCTATGTATTATAATTTATAAACATATGTTCTTATAGTGTTACACAAACTTTAAAAGTTCGTGAAAGCTATTAATTACATAATCATATTCTTTAACTTCCCCAAAACCATATTGTGCATAAATAAAGGGTATATTAGCAATTCGTGATGCTTTTAAATCTCCCTCAGTATCACCAACATATACTGAACTAATTAAGTTATTTCTTTTTATTATTAGTTTTATATTCTCACCTTTACTTAAACCTGTTCTTCCTACATTCTCATAATCTATAAAATATTTATCTAACTTATGTGATTTAAAAAAGGCTTCTATATATCCACATTGACAGTTACTAACAATAAATAATTTATATTTTTTAAATAATTCCTTTAAAGTTTCCTCTACCCTATCATATAGAATTGCACCATGTTTGCCTAAATGATTACATTCATCCTTACAGCAATGTTTAACTATTTTAAGTCTATTTTCTTCTTCTAAATATGGAAAAAACTTCAATGCAACGTCCTCTATTACTAACCCCATAACACCCTTCATATCATCAAGCGTAAGTTTATTTATCACCTCATCATAGTTACCTATAGTTTTATTCCATGAATCTATAACACTAGATGTTGAGTCCCATATAGTTCCATCTAAATCAAAAATAATACTATCCATTTTCATATTTTCCCTTCTCTTTAATAGAATAATTATAATTAACTTACTACTTCTAGTGAGTTAACTTCTCTCTAATTTTTCTCCGTAACTTCTTTTAAAAGTATCATTAAACTCCCTCCCTAGTATTCTCCAGAAACAGTAATCTTAATAAAATTATACCATATTATACCGGGTTCTCATCCATATATTTGTATATGTAGTAAAATTAGAAAATAAAAAAATATCGTATACTCATTTCTGAATAATCCGATATTTTATAACCTTACTATTTAATATAATACATGTTCAACTCTAAAGTACTTCCACAATTACTTTCTGCTTTATTGAATCCAACTTCTATTCCACCTAGAGCTTTAACTAACTGAATACTATTAGGATTACGACGATCTGCCTCATAAATAAAATAATCTAAATCCATATGTTCACGAAAAAAGTTAGTTAGACCAGTAATAGCTTCATATCCATACCCCTTACGTTGTTCATCCTTTCGTATCCATAAACCCACCTCAGGAGTTTTTGTATCTATCATATGAATCTCTATACTTCCAATGAATTTATATTCCTTATCTAAAATACAACACACCAAATTTGTTCCCGATTCTTTAAGTTCTGTAAACTCATCAATAAATTTTCTTGTACTATCTACGCTTTTAAAAGGCTCAGGATACTGGTATTTTGTTATTTTCTCATTAAATTCAGTAAAATAATCATATGCGAATTCTTCTGAAATAGGTACAAGGAGTAACCTGCTTGTTTCTATATTAAATCCTGTTTCATTCATAATATCCTTAATCATTCTTACCTCCGTTATATCTAAAAAATAAATATTCTATCTAACTCATTTATCTACACTAGAATTTTATCAACCATTATTTTTGCATCTTACCTATGTAGTTGAATTATGTATCATAACTGTTTCAAGTCATTAACAGTCATTCCCTTTAATCTAGTACCGTGGGTTTCACTATCAAAGTGAGCATTTCCATGTTTAGGATACATAAATTCAATCATAGCGAAGTTTGCAACATCAACTAAAAATTCCGTATTACCAGTTTCTTTATACTTTTTTAATCTTATTTCTAGATTTTCAATTGAATTAATTAAACCCTCACCATAGTTATTTTTTATAGGACCATATTTATGATAACTGACAAACATTCTATTTTTTCTTACTTTATCAAATTCTTCACTATATTCTGTCTGTAATACTTGTTCTATAGCATTCATAATTTCCTCCTTAAATTTGCTTCACTATCTTAGAAATGCATCATTCATAAAAATATCATGAACTATTTAATATTGATTATTCTCTTTTTTTATATTTACTTACTAACATCCCTACAAATAGTTCAGGTATTAAATTTAATAAGCTAATCATATTTATTCATATGTATGTTCTGAAAAATAAGCAATTTCAATAAAACCATTTCTTTCATATAACTTTTTAGCACCAGTATTTGATTTAGCTACTCGAAGTCTTATGTTTCTAATAGATTCATTCATACTCATATTTCTAATACAATGTGCTAATATATAACTTCCATATCCTTTATTTTGAACTGTAGGTTTAACGACGATATCAGTTATATAGTTTTTGCAGAAAATATATGCACCTACCAACTCATTATTTATCCAGAATGAACGTACTTGGCTATGCTTATCTAAATCAATAAGCTTTTTGTAAAATTGTTCTTCATTTATGGCATTAGTATTTACCTGCCAACCATTATCTTTATATAACTGATAATATGAACTATCAAATAAGTTAATAAATTCTTTTAACATATCACTTTTGAATCCTTTATCAATTAAATTACAACAATTTAACTCGGGTAACTCTTTACCAATGAATTCAAGATGATATCCTTCAACATCTACTTTAAAACCTAATTTTCTCACTTCATTAATTATTTTTAGATTATTACCGTACACGTTAAAGCATATTTCTTTCGAGTCAAGTTTTAAAATATATTCTTTAGTCTTATTTTTTATAATATCTAAAATTTGTTCTATACTGTTTTCATTAAGAAAATAAGCATAAAAAATGCAACAATCTTTATTGTCAACAGCTATAAATACTCCCTTATTTTCCTCTGTTGATACAGAATATATTATATCAACTTGATTATTTTCAAATGCTTTCTCTACATACTCTTTTGCATGGGGAGATATATTATCTATAAGCATTAATATTTCTTTAGAATCCATTTATACTACTCCTTCCATAATATATTTAATTAATTAAAACACCGTGTAATCATTACTGAATACTACGGTATTTTAACCAATGAATATTTATTTTTTATAGATATTTTTAAGTTTAGAATATATATATCTACTTCTTAGTAATAGGAACCCATATTTCGCAGGCATAATCATCATCATTTGTATCTCCTGGTAGGTAAACTTCAAGTTCATAGTCTGCTGCTCTTTCATATCCACAGTTAGGAAGCCATTCTGCTGTTATTTTCGTCCACATGACATCAATTGGGTGCGCCTTGCCATTGAGGCTTCCTCTTGCAGTAAATACTGCCCATTTTCCTGCTGGTATAGTATGGCTTTGCAAATCCGTTACAACATTTTCATCAGCTTCAGCACCAATAGCCAGTAAAGTTTCTCCATTTTCTAAAGTTTTTGTGAAACCCATCTGCCACATGGGGCTGCGATAAAGTTTGTATTCACATGCTATCTTCCTATCAATATCACCATCCAAAAATTCATCCCAAATATCCCAT
>NZ_DHYX01000013.1:108008-108190 GCF_002414285.1 Clostridium sp. UBA5119
CCATACTTTATAGCAATATCAATAACTTTTTCATTGCTACTTTGTAAATCTAATGCTGCAAGAGTTAATCTTCTACGACGAATATATTCAGATAGAGATACCCCTACAACAAAGGAAATATAAGACTACCCTAATGGACAACGAGTTCTAAGTATCGAAAGTACTGATACTAAGAACTCTGT
>NZ_DHYX01000015.1:0-179 GCF_002414285.1 Clostridium sp. UBA5119
TCACTGTAATTTTCAACAGAGGCATAGATTTAGATAAGTTATTTTTAAAAGCCCACTTCTATACTAATGATATTGCAAGGTTGTGAGGAGGCAATTTCTATGGAAGAAAGACTATCTTTTTCACAACTTTCTATGATTAAGGTGTCATTTTTAGGTAGAGATATATTGTTCCCATCTAT
>NZ_DHYX01000015.1:221-5179 GCF_002414285.1 Clostridium sp. UBA5119
CTTCAGTTAAAGTTAATGCATCCATTACACCATAACATCCAGGTCCTATCATTAAGTTAAAGTCTCTAACAGTTCCAAAGCTTTCTGTGTTTACATCTCCAGAAAATCCATGAACTTCAAAAGGTTCTAAGTGAATTAGAGGGCCTTTATTGTGACAAAGATCCATGGAACCCTCCAAAGTTGTTATATATCTATAAATTTTTGGAACATTAGTGAAGGTGGAGTGTTCTAGTTCTACAGTGGCAGAACTAATTCTCCATTTAAAGTTTAATTCCATATAATTAGAGTCCTTAGGATAAATATATATTTCGTTAGTAGTGCCTCCACTCCAACTAGAAGTTTTTATTTTATCCTTTGTTATTATTTCTGTTTTAAAACCCATAATATCACCTCATTAATAATTAACATATATAACATTAATACAAAAACTCATCCATATATGAATAAATATAGGAATGAGTTTTAAAATGTAATACAAAATTACAGTATTATATCTAAAAGGTCTTTTTCTATTAAATCATTGTATTTTCCAGATCTATATTCTGCAACAAGAACTTTTCTCTCATCATTAGAGATTATAGGAAGTTTTTTGAACAACTCATTAGGCATTTCTACATAGGCACCCTTAGGATCCATTTCTTCAGTAAAAGTGATTACTGCAGGAATACTTTTGCAGCCTACTGCTTCTTCAAGAAAGCCTTCGTAACCTGTTCTAGGAAATAAATGAACCTTTAAGTTTTGGTTTTCTTCTGAAAGTTTTTGTACGAAAGGAATAGTTACGATACAATCAGGACAAAAACCTTCTGTAAATATTGCAGCATGAACAACCTTGTCTAGTTTTTTTATTTGTTCCTTAGTAGCACTAGAAAGTTCAGTGTCTGCATAGGTCTTATCTTGGATATTACCATATTTGGCATGTTGTTTTTCTACATACTCTTCAAAGCTCAACGCTTTATTAAAATCTAACATATTATCTTACCCTCCAATTACTTCTAACTAAATTTTGTTTTTTTATAAATTAGAATGTATTGTATTAAATTAAATTTATTCAATATAATACATTATGTTAGCATCGGATAGACATAGCTTGTTCATGATTATTATAACAAATAAATTTGATAAATAGTAGATATATACAATTTATTAACTTGTAAAAAAAATTAGAGTTTTATATACTAGGGTTATGGGACAAAATAAATATAATTAACAATATAAAATATTTATAAAAATTAAAAAGGCGGCGATATTATGTCAAAAGTTATAGAAAGATTTTTAGGATATGCTAAGTATGACACACAATCAAGTGATTCTACGGGAACAACCCCAAGTACTGCTAGCCAAAGAGTTTTAGGTGAAGTTTTATTTGAAGAATTAAAAAGAATCGGCATGAGTGATGTTACTATTGATGAAAACAATTACGTAATGGCTACATTGCCTGCTAATACTGATAAAAAAATACCAACTATTGGGTTCATATCTCATATGGATACTGCTCCAGATTATTCAGGTAAAGATGTTAAGCCTCAAATGGTGAATTATGAAGGTGGAGATATTAAATTAAATGCAAATACAGTTTTATCTCCAGTAGATTTTCCTGAATTAAATGACTATATAGGAAAAACTCTTATCACAACAGATGGAACTACTTTATTAGGAGCAGACGACAAAGCTGGTATATCAGAAATTGTTACTGCTATGGAATATTTAATTGCAAATCCAGATATAAAACATGGTACAATTAAAGTTGGGTTTACTCCAGACGAAGAAATTGGAGAAGGTGCAGATCACTTTGATGTAGAAAAATTTGCAGCAGACTTTGCTTACACTGTAGATGGGGGAGCTGTTGGAGAAATCGAATATGAGAACTTCAATGCTGCTGGTGTGGAAATGGTAATTAACGGAAGAAATGTTCATCCAGGAAGTGCTAAAAATAAAATGGTAAATGCTCAGCAAATAGCTATGGAGTTAAATGGATTATTACCTGTTAATGCAAGACCGGAATACACAGAAGGATATGAAGGCTTCTTCATGCTTTGCGATATGGTAGGAACTGTAGAAAAGACTACTATGTCTTATATCATAAGAGATTTCTTCAGAAATACCTTTGAAGAAAAGAAAACTTTAATTAAAGAAATAGTAGAACTTCTTAATAAAAAATATGGTGCAGGCACTATAGAAATTTCAGTAAAAGATCAATATTACAACATGAAAGAAAAAGTAGAACCTGTAATTCATGTAGTAGACACAGCTGTTGAAGCAATGAAAGCTCTTGATATCGAGCCAATTATAGTTCCTATAAGAGGTGGTACTGATGGAGCAAGATTATCCTTTATGGGACTTCCAACTCCAAACATATTTACAGGTGGACATAACTTCCACGGAAAATTTGAGTTCATTCCTGTAGATTCTATGGAAAAGGCAGTAAAAACTATAGTTAAGATAATAACTCTTTATGCAGAAAAATAAAAAATTCTAACATTTATAGTACTCATACATAAAAATTAACTCCTTAATACACACTATAGTAAAGTGATTGAGGAGGTCGGTATAATATGAGTAATGATAAATCAAGACCAATATATCCACCAGATATACATAACTATTTTGGTGATTTTAGAAGCATAGCTCCTATGTCTGATTCAGTTTGGGAAAATGTAAGAGAAGCTGAGATAGAAGCTGCAAAGACAAGAAGTCGAAGGAATTACAATATGGAGACTAGTGAAGAAATTGCTTTTGATGATTTAAATGAAGATATAAAAAGCGAAAGTGAAGTTGATCTTGACTCCATTATAGATGAGGTAGACATGAGTGATCATGGTAATGATTACGGAGATTATGCTAAGAAAAGATTATATTAATATTTCTTAGAGGAAGAATTTATTCTTCCTCTAAGTTAATTTAGGGTTCACATAGGAAACTACTGA
The DNA here is from genome assembly GCF_002414285.1 of Clostridium sp. UBA5119. NCBI lineage: Bacteria > Bacillati > Bacillota > Clostridia > Eubacteriales > Clostridiaceae > Clostridium > Clostridium sp. UBA5119. The sequence continues at coordinate 3,146 of NZ_DHYX01000015.1, forward strand.
AGCTATAAGGCTTTAGTAGTTTTTTAGAATATTATATTTACATATAGGATCTTTTCAAATTTTAATCCTTTAAGGTACAATTAAGAATTCATTCATATTTTAGTCACTTAACTGACACATAAGTGTTGATAATAATATATATAGATAAGAATAGTAAACAAATTAACTTTTAATAAGGGGGAAGATTTAATATGGATAAAGATATAAACAATAATGAATTAAATAATAATGAATTAAATAATAATGAAATTAATAGTAATAATAACTTAAATGAAAACACCGGTATTAATAAAGATAATAATGACAATAATACTAGTGACAATATAAACTACACTGTGATTCAAGATGTAGAATATACAACAAATGATGACTTAAAATTCAATGAAGTTAATACTTCATCATGGCAAGAAGAAGAAAAAAAGAAGAAAGATAAAAAGAATAAAGGTAAAGGTTCAGCTAAATCTTATATAGCTATAGCTCTAATATGTTCTATTTTAGGAGGAGCAATTGGTACAGGTGTTACTTATGGAGCTATGAGAAGTACTATACAATCAGCAATTAAGGAAGCTAAAACAAAAACAAATAATAGTGGAACAACAGCAAATATTAATCCTATAAGCAGTATGAATATACCAGAAATTGTAGCAAAGGTTTCTCCAGCTGTAGTTGGTGTATCAACCACTTCAGTTTCAACTAATGTATTTGGATTTGATATGGGTGAACAAGAAGGCATTGGCTCAGGATTTATTTTTTCAGATGATGGTTATGTACTTACAAACTATCATGTAGTTAAAAATGCTAGTCAAGTTAAAGTTATATTTAGTACAGGTAAAGAAGTAAGTGCTAAGGTTGTAAACTATCAGGAAGATGCAGATTTAGCAGTTCTTAAGATTACTGATGATGTTGAAATGCCAGGTAAAGTAGAACTAGGAGATTCTGATAGTCTTCAAGCAGGAGAACAAGTTATAGCTATAGGAAATCCTCTTGGAAAAGAATATCTAGGCTCTGTAACAACAGGAATTATAAGTGCTGTTAATAGAGGAGTAGCTTTAACTGAAGGTGGAGAGAAAATGAACCTTATCCAAACAGATACTGCTATAAATCCAGGGAATAGTGGAGGACCATTAATAAATTCTCAAGGTGAAGTTATAGGTATAAATACAGCTAAGATAGGCTCTACTGGAGTAGAGGGAATAGGTTTTGCAATTCCAATAAATGATGCCACTGAAAAATTAGATGCCTTAGTAAAACAAAAAATAAAGTTTGGTATAGCAGTTAGAAATATAACTGAAGATTTGTCAAAACAATATAATTTGCCGGTAGGTATATATATTCAAAGTATTGAAGATTTTAGTATAGCACAAAAGGGAGGATTACAACCTGGAGATGTAATTACTAAAATAGGTAAGAAAAATGTTAAGACCGTTGAAGAATTAAATAAGGAAAAAGAAGCCTACAGTGATGGAGATAGCATTCCTATAGAATTCGTAAGAAAGGGTCAAACAATGCAGGCTACTTTAGTAGTAGAATAATAAAGTTAATACTTATAATTATCCCCTAATTATAATATTATAAATTTCAAATAGGTGTGAAGCTTGAGTTATCAATGTTTCATGCCTATTGATTTTTATATCCGTCAAAAATTCGTCAAAAATTCGTCAAAAATTATTTTATAAATATTTATTTATAATTTTAGTAGCATTAAGAAGCATTTCATCATTAACATGGGAATATGTTTTCATTGTCATTCCAACTGTATGACCAAGAAGTTGAGCTGTAGTTTTAAAATCTAAATTTTTAGAAATAAGGTTAGTAGCATAGATTTATATCTCTACATTGCAATGCATTTAATGGGAAGGCTTATGGTATAGAAACTTTCTGCTATAAGTTTAAGTATAGAAAATTAGCTGACAACATACACAACTCCCTATTAGCAGATAAAAGGCTATATAGAACAAATAGAGGGGTTAAAGAGGGAGATTTACACGTTATTAGAGAAAGTAATATGGATGCTTGTCTTGTAGAAATGGCTTT
>NZ_DHYX01000015.1:5255-31102 GCF_002414285.1 Clostridium sp. UBA5119
CAAAACCACAAGTTAAGGAGGAATATGATATGAAAAAGATAGTAACTTATTTAGGGGATGCAGATCTATTTGCTGCAGTAATGGTGGCTCAAAAATTATCTTGCCCATTAATGCGAGTTAATGATTTTAAAGCTAGTGGATTAAAAGCTAAAGAGGTTATTCAGATAGGTGGAAATGTAAATGATACTAATAGATTTACAACTATGAAAAATGCAGCTAATAAGTATTTATAGGAGATTTAAAGACTAGTAGGGAATAAAATCCTTACTAGCCTTATTTTTTATTTATAATCATACTTTATTAAGTTACTTTTATATTCTTCGCAGAAAGTAAAAAAATCAGATGGTACTAAGTTAGGTTTGATTAGAGAAAACTTTTTTCCAAACTCAGCTAAATCATCTAGATGATTTAATAATGAACTACTAGGACTAAAAACTATACCTTCACTTTGGGCAAATGACGCAATAGTTGCTAAAACCCCTGTAATGTCTTGTGTACCACTACCACAAGGATATCTTTTATCAGTGAATGCAACTAAAGTATCAGCATAAGCGTCTTGAGCTTTTTTACCATTAATTATATCTTTATTATTTTCGTTTATCTCTATTGTATCAGATTCAATAGGTGTGTCTAAGTTTTTATTTATTTCACTCTTTGATGTAGTTGTTTTAAGTGTATCAATGTTATTTAAATTATTGTAATAGTTGTTAGATAAGTTACCTTGTATTTTATTATACATATTTATCCCTCCTAAATGATGTATCGTACATTATAAACAAAACTTGATATAAACTTATAACAAAAATTTACATTGAATATATTAACTATTATACATATTAATGCTATAATTATATAGAACTATAAAATACGAAGGGATTATATCATGGGAAAAATTTTAAAAGGAAGAAAAGTTAAAGCTTTATTACTAATGTTAGCTTTAGCAATCACAATGTCATTAGCACCTATAACTAGTGCTTATGCAGCAACAACTCCAAGTCTTAGTGTAACATATGTAGAGGAGGCTGTTAATTTAAGCACAGATCCTAGCTATCAATTATGGGATGCTGGAAAGTATCAATCTAACACATATCATCCAACCATAAATTTAACAACAAAAGATGTAGCTGTTATGTTTAAATGGACAGGTTCTTTTGGAAACTCATATGAATCTGTAGATGGTGTAAACTTAGGAACTACAGATTCATTTGATCCAAACTCAAAAGTATATTTTTTGGATATCCAAACTTCTGGTAGTACGACTGTAAAAACAATTGTAGTAAAAGATCTTACACCAGGACAACACACAATAACAATTAAAGGAGTAACAACAACTGGCGTTACAAAAACTGATTATGCAACAGTAAATTTAACTTACTAATTATTTTCATATAGAAAAGGTAGAAAGCAATACAATATTACTTTCTACCTTATTTTTCTTTTGTATAAGCACATAGCTGAGAGTGAACTCAAATAAATTATAGACACTTAATATTGATTATATACATTAAATGTAAAAGTGTTAATAATAAAGTTCTTTTCTTATTTTATAAAATCATTACTCAATTTCCTTAAGTTTATCTTCCTTTCAAAATTTGTAGAAATTCTTCTTTGTTTGAATCTACTAACCTCAACAATGATTCTGTTACTAATCTAGATGTATTTGGTCCCATAGTGACAGTTGCATTTAATTTTCTTTTTTTCTTCATTGTAAATCACCTCAAATTAATTATTGTCTAATAAAGAAGAGTTTATAACATATCTATATATTTTATAGAATTTGTTTTAAAATAAAAAAGAGTAGGATATAACTGAATATATCTACTCTTTTTTATGTGACGTCAAAAATTCGTCAAAAATTATCTGCATTTATAGGTAATTATTAGTGAGGTTTGAAGTTAGCATTGTAATATTGCACCGTGTGTTTTCAATGCTCTTCATATAAAAGTACATAATATTAAAATTGAGGTACACTTATCCCCTAATTATAATATTATAAACAGAGTTCTTTGCTTCAGAGGGAGTTTTTACTCCCAATGAAGCTTAGAAATCGTTATCCAGGGACGTAGCAGCTCTTAACTCCCACTTTGAAGAAGATGGGAGTATTAGAGCTGGTAGTCATCGGATAAATTTCAAATAGGTGTGAAGCTTGAGTTATCAATGTTTCATGCCTATTTAATATATGATTAACAGGATATAATACCAAAGCAAAAATCTAAAAAGGGGCTTTCGCAAAATAGATAACTCTATTTTGTGGTTGTCCTATCAAAAAAACTGAAATCAAAATTTGATTTCAGTTTTTTTATTGAAAATATTAGGGATTAGATTACACAAAATTATACATGGCATATTCCAAAAGAGGAAGAAAACTATGTATACTTACTATCAAATGAGATGACAGCTTTTATTAAGCCGCAGACTTATGAAAAATGGAAAGCTTTTTTAAACGTGGAAAAATAACGTTAAAACTGAATTTATCATGCTATGTTTTGGATATAACATAAATAAATTACACGCAAAAATACAATGTGAAAAATGTGTTACTCACCTACATATGATGAAAAACGTAGCATAAAAACGCCTTAAATCTTAAGGGTTATTAAAGTACACCTAAAAATGAATAACCGAAGGTTTTGGATGTTAAAATTAACAAAACCTTCGGTTATTTTTATTTGGAATAGGAAAAGAAGCATCGCTCCATAACTTAATCAGTTATTTTGCGACGCCCCCTGTCTACTTTAAACAAAAATTGCCTACTTAAATTTATTAATTATTTCCTATACACATATTAGCTAAATCATTACCAAATGAAATAGAATCTTTTGGTACCCAAACTTCTTCAGTTTTCTTACCAAAGTCCATTATGACTTTTTCAAATTCAAAAGTATTTGATTTAACATCAGTTGAAGGAGTTAATGCATTAATATTTTCAATTATTTTTTTGATGAAAATTTCTGATACTTTATTCATATCAGTAATTTGATTGCTTTGTACTTCAGAAATCGTATCATTACCGGCTTTAGTACTTGCTTCAACCATATTAACATATGTAGTTGATATTTTAACCTGAGATACTTCTTTATCACTAGAAACAACTTCTATAGTAGGTTTTAATTTTCTTAAAGCTTCTATTTGAACGTTATAAATTTGATCTAACTGCTCATCAGTAATAGGTAGACCAGCTTGTACAAAACCAGCTTTAGTAGCTTCATTCATTGATTTTTTTTGAATTTCTGCAGTAGATATAATTTCCTCATTTGGCACACCAAGTTTTTCAAATTCGGTGCTATCTTGTAAAATAACTAAGTCATAAAAAGCTTTTGCAGTTTGATCAATAGGAATAGTTTTTTTACTACATCCTAAAAAAATTGATGAAAGACTTAATAACATAACGATACAAAGAATACTAGGTTTTATAAATTTTTTCATATGTAATTCCCCTTTGTTTTTAAAATCTGTAAAGTGTTTTTATTTAGATAATTCTTATTTAAAGTAATTATATAATATAATAAAATTTACCAAGTATCAATTATTTTTGAAATAAAGGTTATTTAAATACATATATTTATATATTTTTATAGTTTATAATATAATTACATAAAACTGCAATGGGGGATAAATATGAAGATAAAAAAATATATTATAATAATTATTATAGTAATTGTTTCGTCTATTGCTTCATTTGTATTGGGAATGAAGTATAGTACTACGAAAAAATATAATTGGGACAAGACCTGCTATCTAAGGGGAATGCATAATAAGATGGTTAGTACTGCATACCATATAACAGCAATAAAGAATAATGTTGATGAAATAAATAAAAATAAGGGTGAAGCTAATGCTTTTAAGGATATATTAGAAGAGCTTAGTTTCATGATTAATGCCTGTGATGAAGGAACTTATTATATGTTCGATGATTTAGTACAGAGAGAGACTTCATATAATCTTTCTCAATCTTTTAGGTTGATTAAAAAATCCGTTGAGGAAGGGATAGTTTTAGATGGTGAAAGAATTTGTTATGGATTCTGGGAAGATAAGGTTATTTCTGAAAATGAAATATTATTTCTTGATTCTGTTCAAAAAGAATTAGACATTATTATAGATAATATGCATGAGGAAAATACAACAAATGTAAGGTTAGAGCTATCTACGGGTGAATTTGATCAAATAGTTAGTGAGTTCACAAGAAAATATGAATGGTCAAATGTGACTGAGCTTGGGCTTAAAAACTAATAAAATACTTATGTATAGGTTATAAAAATGTTTAAGGGAGCTTATTTCAAAAAGCTCCCTAAGTTTATATTATAAGCATTTAATTTATTTTCTTTCCTTAATAATCCCTTTTCTATAGGCATTTAAAAGCATTTGAAGGTAATGAATTTGACTTATTAATTCTTTACCTATATCAGTATCTCTAACCTTTAGCCTTTTAGAGTTAAACTCTAAAATGAAGTTGGTAGATATGATATCTTTCCCCTCATCAATGGCTGTTTGAGTTGATTCAAAAGGCTCATGCTGAACTAATTGAAGGCCATAGGAATTATAAATTAAAGTATAGCCTGCAATGCCTGTCTCAGGTTGGTAAGCCTTGGAGAATCCCCCATCTATAACTAAAAGTTTCCCATTAGCCTTAATAGGATTTTCACCTTTAATAGTTTTAACAGGTACATGTCCATTAATTATATGAGAATGTTTAGGAGAAAGATCAAATTCTATTAATATTTTATTACAAACCTCTTCATTATCTCTAAGATTGAAGTAAGGGCATTTATTTTCCTTATGAGTAATCTTATCATTTATAAAATATCTTTCAAAGGTAGCCATCTTATCCTTACCAAAGAGAGGTGAATCAGGTCCACACCATAAGTACCACATGTAATCTAAAGCATAATGAGCATTTTTACTATCACATTCATTAAAATATGATTCTCTAGCAATTCTATCTACCCTATCTAAATATTCTTTACCGCAGAATTCTTTGTTTCCAAGCTTAACATTCTTAAAAGTGCCATCTTCATTTAAAGGAATGGAGGCATGATATAAAAGATTAGAATTACTCTTTAAATAAAGACTGCCCTTAGAGTAAAGACATCTAACATGTTTCTCAAGTTTTTCACTATTTAAGAAAGAGCTATGAAGCTTAGACATTAATTCTTTTTCTTCATCTGTCAATTTATAAGGGTTATTAATATCTATAGTAGGGAAGTTAGTATCATTTAATACATATTCCTTACCACCTATAATAATTATTCCTTTTTCATAATTAATTTTATCAAGAAGTCTTCTATCATCCATGTTAAATTCAGGGTGTCTTTTAATAATTTCACCTTCTAATTTAAACTGTATAATAGAAATTGCCTTATGCATTTGAGCCATAAGTTTTAAGTCTTTTTCTTTAAAGTAATCATTAGTAACCTTTGGTTTAAAGGATTTACATGGATCATTGGAGTATACATCCATAGCAAAACGAGCTAGAGGTAAAATGTTTATACCATAGCCATCTTCTAAGGTTTCTAGATTAGCATATCTAGTACAAATTCTAATAACATTACAGATGCAACTATCATTTCCAGATGCAGCACCCATCCAAAGTATATCATGATTTCCCCATTGAAAANNTACATAAAATATCCATAATTATGTGAGCTCCAGGACCTCTATCATAGATATCACCTACTATGTGAAGAGAATCTATAGTCAACCTTTGAATAACATTACAAATTGCAGTTATAAAATCGCTAGCTCTACCAATAGAAATAATAGTATCTAATATTCCGTTAAAATAGTCTTGTTTATTTGGTCTCGCTTCAGATTCATGAAGTAGCTCCTCTATAATATAGGAAAAGTCTGCAGGAAGAGCCTTTCTAACCTTAGAACGAGTATATTTAGAAGATACATTTCTACATACCTGAATCAATTGATTAAGAGTAATCTTATACCAATCATCGGGATCATCTTCTTTAGCAAGGGCAATATTTATATACTGTTCAGGGTAATATATAAGAGTACATAAAGCTTTTTTTTCAGATTCTCTAAGGGTATTACCAAAGATATCATTAACTTTTCTTTTTATTACACCTGAAGCATTTTTAAGTACATGTTGGAAAGCTTCATGTTCACCATGAAGATCCGTTAAAAAGTGCTCCGTACCTTTAGGTAAATTTAATATTGCCTCCAAGTTTATAATTTCAGTGCAAGCATCTGATATTGTAGGAAAATTATGAGAAAGAAGTTCTAGGTATTTTAAATCCNNTCAATTATATCAGCACTTATTTCACAAGTTCCGCTCATGATTATCTCCTTCTTAGCAAATAACTATTCAGATAGTTATAGGTAAAATAGTTATCTATAGATAGTTATTAATTAAATTGCTATCTATATAGTTATTTGAAAAATTACTATCTATATAGTTATATGTAATATGCTATATTATAATTATTATTATATATGATATTATACATGAAATTCATATAATTTACTAATATCATAGATAAATAGGTTATCATATATCTATATATATTCTACATATATAATTTTAATATAGTAATCAAATTTCTTAGCATCAATAGAGTTTATATTGGGTATAAATACACAATAAATTATTTTGCATTATTAGAATTGAAAAGATATATTCTACATGATAGGATTAAAGAATAGTAACTGTGAAAAATAAACAAACTATATATATAAAATAAGATTAGGAGTGATAAACATGAATAAAATGCTTAACCTAAAACGCTGGGCTTTACTTGGGGCTACCACTGATACTACAAGATTTGGATACAAAATTTTTAGAGAATTAGAGGATAGAGGATACACTGTTTATGGAATAAATCCTAAATATGATTCTATAGATGGAATAAAGTTATATAAATCTATAGAAGAGCTACCAGAATTAATAGATGGAATAAATGTAATAGTTAATCCTAAAATTACTTTAGAAGCTCTTCCAAAAATAAAAGCAAAAGGAATCAAAAATGTATGGTTTCAACCAGGTTCTTTTAATGAAGAAGTTATAGAAGAAGCTAAAAAATTAGGTTTTAACATAGAACTAGAAGACTGTATGCATGTAGAATTATTGAAATTATAGTCCTTGTTTCATATAGAAAATGTTAAAAACAAATGTGTAATCATGGATTAGAAAGATCTAACTAATAAATAAACTCCAATCTCATTTTTAAATTTGGGTTGGAGTTTTTGTATGACCAATATTCATGAGGAATATAATGACGTTATTATATGCAATTAAAACGATACTAGTTAAAACATAAGTGGTATGAGATAATAGGGAGGCATTATAATTTCATGTAATAGTATTAAAAATAAACTTTAGGAGGCGATAAGGTATGGAAGGATTTTTTAACTCAATAAATAAAATATTTGAGTTTATAGTACCAGTTGCAGACTTTTTATGGGATTTTCCAACTAATTTTCAATGGTATTCTAACATTCCTATAATAGGAAAGTTTTCTTTAGCCATTTTACTTTTAGTAGGATCAGGTATATATTTCACATTTAAATTGGGTTTTGTACAATGTACTAAGTTTAAAAAAGGGATTAAAATACTTGTAGATAAGAAATCTCACGAAGCGGGAATTAGCCCTTTAGCATCATTTCTACTAAGTTCAGCCATGAGAATAGGACCAGGAAATATAGTAGGAGTTACAGGAGCAATTAGTGTAGGAGGACCAGGAGCTATATTTTGGATGTGGGTTTCTGCCTTCTTTGGAATGGCTACAGCCTTTGTAGAAGCAGTTTTAGCTCAAATTTTTAAAGAGAAAAAGGACGATGAGTTTGTTGGAGGACTACCTTTTTATGGGATGAAGATTTTAGGAAATAAAAGAGGAATAGGAATAGTACTAGCTGTTTTATTTATTGTATATGCAATGTTCTGTATACCAGCTCAAACCTTTAATATTGTAACTAGTTTAAGTTCAGTAGTAGAAACAATTACAGGAACAGTTTATGAAAGACAATCATTACTATACTATGCAATTACTATATTATTAATAGCTTCAGTTGTAGTTACTGTATTTAAAGGAATAAATGGTGTTACCAAGGTTACAGATAAGTTAGTGCCTATAATGGCTATAATTTATGTAGGAATAACACTAGTAATAATTATATTTAACTTAGATAAAGTACCTGTATTTTTTACAGCAGTATTTGCCGGTGCCTTTAAGCCACAAGCCATCTTTGGTGGAGCCTTTGGCGTAGCACTTGCTCAAGGAATAAAAAGAGGTCTTATGTCAAATGAAGCTGGACAAGGTACTATAACTATGGCTGCAGCTACTGCAGACACTGATCATCCAGTAGAACAAGGATTAGTACAAGCTCTAGGAGTATTTTTAGATACTATGGTAATTGCCACAATGACAGGAATAGTTGTAGTTATGGCAAGCCTTTGGTCAGCTGAATCAGGAGTGGCTTGGGAGAGTATAAAAGGCTCTAAGCTAACAGTTTATTTAACCTCTGTACAATATTTAATTCCAGGTACAGCCTTTGACTCAATTGCTACTATAATAATATCTTTATGCTATGGATTATTTGCATTTACAACCTTACTTGGAATGATTCTATTTGCAGAGATATCAGGAAACTTTATATCAAAAAGTAAGACATGTATTAATACAATAAGAAGTTTAGGTGCCTTTATATTTGTTCCTTTTGGTTGTTTAACAGTTTTATCAGGACTAGAACTAGGGAACCTATGGTATATATCTGACTTAGTAAACATACTAGTTGTATATGCCAATGTGCCTATATTACTATTAGGATGTAAAATTGTATTTAAAGCTTTAGATAATTATAATAGCACTAAAGGTGCAAGATTTAACTCTCTAGACATAGGAATTGAAACTCCTTGTTGGGGAGACTATGGAATTGATAGTTATAAAGAAGAGAAACAAGTATCTATGTAAATATTTAAATTATATAAAAAAATAGGATAATAATGTATACTAAAATATTACCCATATGATATAATAAATTATATAAGAAAAAATGGAGGAAACAACTGTGAGATATCTTAATATAAAAAAAGGATATACCCCAATGAGCAGCAGTTCTATGACTAAAACTGCAATATTGCAAACCAAGGGGTTACTGTATCTTTTTTTAAGATGATTTTGCAGGAATGATAGTCCTTCAACTTCAAAAGTAACTCCAAGACTTTATTATAAGATTAAATTCTTAATAATAGAGTCTTTTATTATTCTAATTAACAGAGTTCTTAGCTTCTATGAAGCTTTACTAACAGAAATCATTAGGGGGAGTTACAATGAATAACGTAAAAGAAAGTTTAAATATAAATAAAATTAATAAAGGGAAGAGTGTAGATTACTTAGATAGGATAAAGAAAAATATAAAAATTGATTATATGTATAAGTTTTTATCTTCCATAGATATAAGTTCTGCCATTTGGGTATTATATTTAGCTCATAAAGGCATGTCTCTTATAGAAATAGGACTTTTAGAATCAGTTCACCATATAACTAGTTTAATATGTGAAGTTCCAACAGGAGCCATTGCTGATATTGTTGGAAGAAAGAATACTATAATACTTGGAAGGATAATGTCCGCAATTGGGGCAATCTTAATGCTGTTTTGCAATAGTTTTTTAGGGTTTGCCATTGCCTTTGTAATATCCGCCATATCTTATAATTTAAACTCAGGCTCAGAGGAAGCCTTGGTTTATGACTCCTTAAAGGTTACAGGAGAAGAGGAGAAATACCTAAAAATAAATGGAAATTTAAATTTTATAATTGAAGTAGCTCAAGGAATAGCTGTATTAGTTGGAGGAATATTATCAGATTACTCCTTTACATATAGCTATGGATTAGCAGCCATTGTAAGTATATGTGCACTAGGAATTTCCTTTGGATTTAAAGAACCAGAATTTCATGAAGAAGCAAAGGATAGAGTGACTATAGTAGGTCATTTTAAAACCTGTTATGAAGTGATGAAATCTAATAAAAAAATTATACTAATAATGATGTTTTTTGAATTAATATTTATGACCGGAACAACTACTCATTTTTATACTCAACAGTATTTTAGTGAAATGGGATACTCTAGAAGTTTCATAGCAATAATCTATGTAATATCAAGTATAGGCTGTGCCATAGGAGCAAAGTTCGCCTATAAAGTAGAAAGGAAATTAAAAAAAGCTATGCTTTATATAGTTCCAATGTTAGGAGGAGTGTGGCTTATAGTTCTTATTAGCAGTAAGAATTTAATTGCAATCATAGGATTTATTATGTTTTCTGTAAGTATAAATATCCTATATCCTGTTAGTTCTGATTATATAAATAAACTTATCCCATCAGCTCAAAGAGCAACTTTAATATCTGTTCAAAGTATATGCTTCAGTATATTTATGATTATGATATTTCCATTATTAGGGGTTATAGGACAAGTGACTTCATTAAGGGTAGCTTTTATAGTACTTGCAGTGATTCTTTTCATAATAAGCTTTGGAAGTAGGAAAGTTTTAAAGGGGAATAATTGATGTTAGAAGAAATGGAATGCTTAAATTTAATATACAAGAGGACTTTATATTTGGGGAGGATATTTGATGAAAGAAAGGCTTAAAATAATAAAATATTTTATAAGTAAATATTCAAACTTCATGGTACCCAAGTGCTAATGTAAGATTTTATAAAAAAGTAGGCTCTTTCTTTAAAAAAACAATTAAGGCACCTAAAATAGAGGGTGAGTTTAATGATGATCGCGTTATAAGAATAGACATTTCATGGGAAGATGATAATACTGCGGTAATAAGTGGATTTATTGTTAAAAGAAATAGGTATAAACTTGAAAAGATTAAGGAAAATTTTCCAGATAAATGTGATTATGAAATAATAGATAACAATCTGTATTTAAAATTAGAATAATTAAGGAACTCCATAGAAGTTATTCTTTGTATAGTCAATTATATCAGGAGGTGATTTATATAGAATTTATTACAAAATTTTTTTTTGAAGTTCCAACAGCTATAATTCTTTTAGTAATTAACATATTTTGTATAGTTGGTAGCTTAGTGGCATTTCCTTTGATACAAAAGAGCAGCATGATAGAAAAAGAAAAAAATTAGCTACTATTTTAGATACAGTATTTTTGATTTTAAATATGTTTGCCCTAGTTGCATTATTTGCAATAAGTGTATTTTTTTCTACTTTTATTTTTGACTCTGTTTTAAAATAGTGTTGATAATATATTATAAGTATGCAATATATTTAATTTAAAAGTCCAGTGATTCGAAATCACTGGACTTTAGTTCGTAATAGTTTAAGGTTGTAAACTTATTTTTTTATTTCTTCGCATACTAATTTTATAAAAGCATTCTCTTTATTTTTCTCAATTAATCCATCTAATTCTTCTTTTGATAGGTATCCTAGTTTTTCCATGGTTAAACTGTTCCCGCCATCATTACTATGAAATAAATATACTTCATCTCCTATATTAAATTTTCTAGCTCCATTAAAATAATAATTTGCTGATTTAAATATATTTTCTTCTATTTCTAAATTACTATATGTTCCACCAAACATTATTCTTATTTTATTTTCTTGTATATTTATTGATATATTAGTATCTTCTATCTTATCATCTGTTGGTCCATAAGCCGTACCTAATAGAATCTCTTCCCTTACTTTTCCTTTATTCTTATAAACTTCATATACTACCTTTAGTTCATAGCTTTTATCTCTAGGTAAGTTTTTTAAATCATATTTAAATGCTCTATTTCCAGTTAATGATAATATCTCCATTTGTTCATCCGTAAATTCTTTATGTTCAATTGTAAAATTTTCACTTTGAGTACATCCGCTAATAATTAAGGCACTCAATACAATAATTAAAACTAATACTTTTTTCATCTTTTACCCCCAGTAATTTATATTTTTATTATACATTATATTTGTATTAAAATTCCATATTTTTAGAATATTACATGAATATTGGTTGGATATTTTTAAATTCCTTTACTTTTGTATATTTACGAGATATGTTACTATGAACAATGAAATTTTTAATTCTAATAGATTCTTTTTCTCAACTAAATGTTCTTCCATACTTTTTGCAAATGTATCTTTGTTTATTATTATATTTACCATTTTTTAATATCTCTTCACAATTGCAATAAGGGCATACTTTCCCCTTAGAAAATCTCATTTCTTTTTAGACATCCCGTATGTAAAAGGCTTATCATAAATTCTCAAACTATAAATGTTATTATCTAGTCATCTATAAATGCAATGTATTCAGAACCATACCCTGACATACACTAGTGATAAAATATAATCTATACAATGAATAAGAACTAATGTTTGTGTATATAATTAATGTATAGCTATAAAATATATTTAATTTGAGCTCTTTTTAATATATAATTTAATTATAAAGGACGGTGCAAACTTGGAATCAACAAAGGAAAAAGTTAAGCTGGATCAGGTATTAAAGTTTTTGTTTTCCACCTCTAATAAGGTTTTGACTAATCTGCTAAATGGAGTCTTTGAAGAGAACTTTAATGTGGATGAGGTTAGTTTAACTGTAAGTAATAATGAGTTTATTGAAGACACCTTAGATGTATTAAGAGGAGATATGTTCTTTAAGGTTTCAAAAAATGAAAATCAAAAAGTAAGTTATCACCTGGAATTTCAAACTAAAAATGATAGTACTATGATAGTGAGAATGTTTGAATATGGCTTTAAAAAGGCGAAGGAAGAAGCTGATGAAAACAGTCATGTCAAAAAGATTATTTTTCCTAAGCAAAAGGTCATATTTTTTGAAGAAAATAAAAATATAGAGGATAAATTAAGGTTAAATATAGTATTTCCTGATAGTCAAGAAATTGATTATACAGTACCCGTGCTTAAGTATTGGGAATACTCAGATGAGTACCTTATAAACAAAAAGATGTATCCACTTATTCCACTACAATTATTTCAATTAAAAAAGGAATTAATAAAGGCAAACAAGAATAATAACATTGAAAAGATGAAAGAATTATCCTATAAGGCAAAGAAACTAGCAACAAAATTAGCCAATGAATCTAAGGAACTCTGTTAATGAAATCCTAGGAGAAGATTTTCATTAACAGAGTTCTTAGCTTCTTCGAAGCTTAGAAATCGTTATCCAGGGACGTAGCAGCTCTTTACTCCCGCTTTGAAAAAGATGGGAGTATTAGAGCTGCTAGTCATCGGATAAAATGCTATTAGCAATACAAAATTTAATAGAATATCTAAATAGAAATTTTATTAAGGATGAAATTTTAGAAAATGAGGTGAATAGAATGACAAAAACATTATATGATCCAGAGGTTGAAAAGAGGGGTATTGAAAAGGGGAAATTAGACGGAAAGATAGAAGGTAAGGCAGAATTATTAGTAAAACAATTGTTAAAAAAATTTAAAAATTTACCTGAAGAATATGAGAAAAGGATAATGAATTTACCCATTAATGCCATTGATAAAATTGGCATGGATATCTTTGATATAAATTCTGTGGAGGAATTGGAAGAGTATTTTAAGATATAGATAAGTAATAGTTAATAATAAATATATATACCCTGAATTATCCACCGAATTTATTTTTAAAGGATTTATTGAAGATATTTCCTTAGATAATGAATTCGGTGTATTTTGTATTTACTTTTATTGGTGTACAATTAATTTATATTTAGTTTTAGAGCTATGTGCGGAAAATTAAAAAAGGGGATATATAACTATGATAGAATATGGAAGAAGTATAAGATGGTTTAATAATTATAAAGATGAAATTGATTTTTCAAAATCAAGCAAATTTGATTTTATGCAAATTTGGTTTAGTAAAGGGGAATTAGTACTTGATAAGGTATTATTTCCTAAAGAAGAATATGTATTAAATTCAAAATTCCCAGTAATAATTCATGCTGTATATGATATTGATGATTATGATAAATATAATAATGAATTGATTAGGATATTAAAATATTTAAATCATACAGAGGTTATTATACATCCCGTATGTAAAAGTCTTATCATAAATTCTCAAACTATAAATCTACTTGCTGACAACATTTATAAGACTAACCAACTATTAAAAAAGAACAATATAAAACTTTATATTGAGAATAATAGTGTAATTGACAAGATTAACTATACACCAAGTGACTTAAAAGTAGTATTTGATAAAAATCCAGATGTTGAATTACTCCTTGATATTGCTCATATAGATGACTATAATCATTTGGAAGAAATACTTAAAGTGAAATTTCCTAAATGCATACACATAGCAGATAAACATTTTGATGTAGAGCATGAACATCTTCCTATTGGACAAGGTGAACTTGACTTTAGGTTAATTTTTCAAAATTACTTAAAGGACTATGATGGAAAAATCATATTTGAAGTTGTTGATACAGATGAGGAAATTTTAGAATCTAAAAAAATAATTCAAAATATAATTGAAGCTTCAAAGAAGGGAAATACAACTAAGTAAATTTACAATAATGAGGCTACAAAATAGGGCATGAAATATCGAGTGTAAATATATTTATAAAGATAATATTAAATTGGGAGTGAGAAGAATGGATTGGATAAAAAATTTAAATGAGTCTATAAATTATATAGAAGAAAACCTTGATGGTGAGATATCCTATGAAACTATTTCAAAAATTGCTGGATGTTCTGTCTACAATTTTCAAAGAATGTTCTCGTATATAGCGGACAAGCCTTTATCAGAATATATAAGAAACAGACGATTAACAATGGCAGCCTTTGATTTATTAAATAACACAGAAAGAATAATTGATATTTCTTTAAAGTATGGATATGAATCTCAAGATTCATTTACTAGGGCATTTAAAAAATTTCATGGAGTACTACCTTCAAGTGTTAGAAATGAAACTGTACAGTTGAAATCCTGTCCTAAGCTATCCTTTCAAATTTCAATAAAAGGAGAAAATCATATGAATTATCAAGTTGAACAGTGGCCTGAATTTAGAGTAATGGGAGTATCACATAAAGTAAAAACAGCCCAGGCCTTTGAAGTAATTCCTCAGATTTGGGAAAACTCATGGAAGGATGGAACTATGAAAATGTTCCTAGACAACTTTCCTGACTATAGACCTGCAGGTTTTTTAGGAATTGCTCAAGGAGGACAATGGGGAGAGTCGGAAGAAATGGAATACATCATAGCGGTGACAAATCATGTTGATGTANNGATGTACCAAACTGCAAACATGTTCCAGTACTTGAAGGAATGAAGGAGTTTACTTACCCTGCTGCAACATGGGCAATTTTTGAAGCTAATGGAGAACTGCCAGATGCAACTCAAAAGGTTTATAAACAATTTTATAGTGAATGGCTTCCTAATTCAGGATATGAATTAGCTGATCTTCCTGTAATTGAATGCTATATGCAAGAAAATCATCAAGAAGTTTGGATTGCTATTATTAAAAAGTAGAAATATTAAAAAATTACAATTTATTAGAAAAACTTCTAAAATACCCTTGTAATTGACGTAGCGTCAAATGATATTATTTTCTTATGAGGACCTCATAGATTGAAAAAGGAGGTGGTTAAATGAGCCATTTTGAACCAATTCACCAGGTATCGGAACAATTTGGATTAACCAGTCGTACACTTCGTCACTGGGAAGACAAGGGGCTTTTCTATAGTACCCGAGATCCAAAATCAGGCTGGCGTATGTACAATAATGAAGCACTACAGAGAATACGTCTTGTAATATTGCTTAGGGAACTGGATATTCCTTTGAAATTTGTAAAAGTCATCATTGACAGTGCAGACCCTAAAGTTGCTTCAAAGATTATTAGAAATCAAATTAATAAGCTAAGTGAAGAAAATATTGTGATTACTAAGCGAAAAAACTTGTTAAGTAAATGTCTTTCAATTATAAACTCCATGGAGCTTCCATACCATAAGTCAGAATACCTTGTGAATATGGAAGAAGCATTGGCACTTCAAATCATTTCTACAAATAATATGATAGAGCAATGGGAGGATATTATTATGACAAATAACGCAATTACTTCAGGAGCATTACGAATTGTTAGTTTACCTGATATGAGGGTGGCAGTATGTAATGTGATAAGCACTTCTCCAGAGGATGAAGCACTAAAAAAAGTATTGGATTGGGCAGAATCAGAACATTTAATGGGTACTGCTAGAATTTTTGGTTTTAATACCACCGCATATAGTCCAGGTTGTACAGAGTATGGATGGGCAGCTTCTATTACTGTACCAGAACAGGTTGTAATTCCAGAATGTTTTGAAGAAAAAAGGTTGCCAGGTGGTCTATATGCATCGTTAAATAGCACTAATGAAGTATACGATTCATGGCAAACATTAATGCGATTATTGAAAGATAATAATGCATATGCTGTTGATGAAAGCCGTTTATGTCTTGAGGAACACATACCTAGTGGTGAAGGAAATGATTTTTATTTAAATCTGCTGGAGCCAATAACTAAAAAATAACTTTCAAAATCGTTAGCATTTATATAACTAGCTATGTCATCTTAGTTTAAAGTTTAATCTATTCAAAACACTGTACATTCAGAAATGAATATGCAGTGTTTTTTAGCTATGGCTTTGTTTTAAATAGACATTTGTATTAATTTGAAAAATACTTTCGGTGAAATTAATGAAAGACATTTATTAGGGAAGGGAAATATTCATTAAACGAAACAATGTTTTTGAAAAGATGTATCATTTTAGAGTATTAAAAGAGAATAGATAGAAATTAACATATTCAATTAAAATATTAAAAGTATATTTTTGATAAGAGATAAAAAAGAAACAAAAAATATAATAAAATGTAGCATTTTAGAGTATATAAAAGCTAGTTTTAAATGACAGTCTATTATAGTATATTGTTGATTTTAAATAAAATTATCTGTATGGTAAAATATGTTTAAAGAGTTAATAAATTATAAATTGCAAATAAATTCAATGTATAACTAAGTTAATTTTTAAGCTCATAAGGGATATCTCCATATATATGTGGAGAAATTCTTTATATATAATTAATAAAATTTAAATAAGAGGGAGGGGAGATAATATGAGTATTAATAATTTAATGGCTTTAGGAACAGAGGATTTAGAAATTATTGGAGAAATCGGTAAAGAAGAACCATCATGTGGAATCACTAGTGGCTGGGGAAGTTGCGGTAAGTAAGATTTATTTAAAAGCGTCGTAGATATTCTACGACGTTTTTAAATAACTTAAAATTACAAGTTTATGATGTAATATTAGTAAAAGGGGTATTAAAGTGAAAAGAAAAAATTTATCTTTAAGTAAATATTTTTATTCTAATAAAAAAATATTTTTTATATTAATAATTAGTGATATTTTAGCAGCTTTATCAATGGTGATATGGTCTCTTTTTATGAAGGGATTGGCTGATATTGCGATAGAAGGAAACTTAAAGGGAATAACAAGCTTGATACTTTTTGGGCTTTTTTTCTTGGTATCCTTTTTTATTGTTAATAATTTTAAATGCTATTGCAATAGAAGTTTTATAAGAAAAGTTAATACTGCAATTAAAACAGATGTTTTTAATGCAATTTTGTATAAGGATATAAATGAGTTTAATGAAACTAATAGTGGGAAATACATATCTATTCTAAATAATGATATTAATTCTATACAAGGAAATTATTTTAGTAATATACCAAGTATTATAGAAAATATAATTACTTTTTTAGTTGCTTCAGTTACACTATTTATTTATGAACCTTTAATAGCTATAGTTACTTTAATATTAGCGTGTATTCCTATGTTAATTCCTATAATATTAGGCAAAAAAATATCGGGACAACAAAAAAAATATTTTGATTTTTTAGAAATATATAATAATAAAATAAAAGATATATTTAATGGATTTGAAGTAATAAAAAGTTTTAATGCTGAAAATCAAACAAAAAAGTTATATAAAGATTCAAACTATAATGTAGAAGACTCTAGATATAATTTTAGTAAATCTAAAGATATGTTGATAATTATACAGTATACATTAAATTATGTGTCAGGAATAATTCAATTAGTATTTTCCATATATCTTGTTTTAACTGGCAAAATTACTTTAGGTGTATTTTTAGGAACAATGCAAATATCAAATTATGTTACAAATCCAATTAGACAAGTATCTGGACAACTAGTTAATTTAAAATCCATAAAATTTATAAAATTAAAAATAGAACAAATCCTTAATGAATCAAATGAATCTAAGATTAATGGACAATCTTTGATTAGATCTATGCCAATTAAAATAGAAAATTTGAATTTTCGATATGACGATGATAATTTAGTTTTAAATAATATTAACTTTATTTTTGAAGAAGGTAAGAAATATGCAATTGTAGGTAATAGTGGTTCAGGAAAATCTACCTTGGTAAAGCTTATAATGAAATATTATGATAACTATGAAGGAAAAATTATTATAGGTGAACAAGAGTTAAGAAGTGTTGATAAAGCTTCCTTGTGTAATAAATTTTCAATGATACACCAAAGGGTAATAATATTTGATGATACATTAAAAAATAATATCACAATGTTTAAAGATTATGAGAATGAAGATATATTGAAAGCTATAAATGATTCGGCGTTGCAAAGTTTAATTGAAGATTTACCGCAGGGGCTAGAAACAAAAGTTCAAGAAAGTGGAAACAATTTTTCTGGAGGAGAACAACAAAGAATATCAATTGCACGAGCTTTTTTAAAAAATACATCTGTAATGATATTGGATGAAGTAACATCAAATTTAGATAATGAAACAGGAAGAAAAATAGAGAAAATAATTATTGAAAAAAGTAACTTAACTGCAATAGTAGTAACACACAAACTAGTTGAAAATGTCTTAACAAAATATGATTGTATAATTGCATTAAATCATGGAGAGATTTGCGAATACGGTTCTTTTGATGAATTAATGAATAATAAAGGATATTTTTATAGTTTATATACAGTAAATAATTAATTTTAATAGGGTAATTATTATATTAGTATAAAGTGGGGGAATTTATATATTATGAAGATAGTTGATAATGTAAATGCATTTTTAAAGATATCAATTGAAGAAGTTAATCCTAAAAATATTGAAGGAGTCTATTTGTTAAGGGGAAAATTTAATTATAAAGATAATGTTATTAATATAGTTGATTTTTTTAATATAGATAAATTTAATAATTCAGATATTCACAATGAATTATGTATTAATAAATATTTTTTATTGAAAAGTATGGAAGAATTTAAAAAAAATAGATGGGTATATATTCTTATAAATAAATACTCCAATAAAACTCCCAATGCAGATATATATAACAGTACTTGGACATTAATGAAAGAAATAGCAGATAGTATAGGATGTAAATTACCCTTAGTTAGGGGTAGAATTTGCGATGAATCAATAAACTTTGAAATTTATAACAATAATGAAATTATATTAGAGAAAGAATTTTATACAAAATTTGATGAATATGATTTATCAATGTGGGATTTGAAAATATTATCCAATGAATTATATAGTAAATCAGCAATATATCATAAAAATACCAATTCATTGACCCTAGTAAGTAGAGATAATTCAAGTGGAATTATGGAATTACAAAATAAATTTAATGATAATAAACTAACTAATTTACAAAAAGTAGCTTATGAAAAATTTATATATGATCACTTTCCGCTAGATAATCAATATAAAATGATTTCTAATGAAAATTTTGTTAGTACAGGTACTCTGAATCATATTGAATTTATGATTCAGTTAGGATGTAATCTAAAATGTAAATATTGTTATGCTAATGAAGGAACCTATGGATTTTCAGAAAATATAGTTTTTGATGAAGAAAGTGCAGTGGAAATACTTAATGGCATTGTTAATAAAGGGATTCACTCAGTAAAGGAAATAACTTTTTTTGGTGGTGAACCTAGTATTTATCCTAAAGCTATAGAAGCTATATGCAAACATTGTAAATCACTTTATAAAGATGGTCATTTAAAACTAATACCTATATTCAACATGGTTACCAATTGTGTAAATATGAGTAATGAATTAATTGAAACAATAAAAAAATATGAAATAAAACTTACTATTAGTTTAGATGGTCCAGAATATATTAATGATAAATTAAGAATAAATAAAAATGATGAGGGTACGTATACGTTGGTTTATAATAATTTAATGAAAATGAAAGAAAGTCATATAAAACCCGTATTGATAGAATCTACTTATACAAATATTCATGAAGAAAATAATATTTCTAGGCAGGAGTTAATAAATATGCTAGAAGAAAAATTTTCTATACCAGTTTATTTAGCAGATTGCTCCAGTTTAAAATTTAAACCTAGAACATGTGCGGATATTAATACAGATTTTATTAACCGCATAGATAACAGTATATTAAGTAGTGATAATGAAAAGGTAGATAATTTGGCATTAAAATTAATAAGAAAGATATTAGTTGTTTTAAATAATAAGGAATTAAAAAATAATATATATTGTACAGCAGGATATAAGGCAATTAGTGTTTTAGGAAATGGAGATTATTATCCATGTCATTTATTTGTTGGCAATAAAACTTATAAAATTGGAAATATATTAAATGATGAAAGCAAGTTAACGTTTAAAAATATTTTACAAAAAAGTGATATGGAACTATGTAAAAAATGCTGGGCAAGTGAATTTTGTGATGAATGCACATATAATATTATAAATAATGATATAAGTTCATGCGATGAAAGAAAAATTATTATAGAACATGTCATCTTATCATATATAAATTTAAGTACTGAAGACAAGAAAAAATTAATGGATAAATGCACTAATAAAAATCATTAAAAATTTTAATATAAAAATAGTCATTACCATGAAAACAATCTATATAATAGACACTTTAAAAAGATTATTAATAGTAATTATTATAAATATTTAAATTAGCACTTGGCATAAGTCAGGTGTTTTTTTATATAGGAATGTCTAACTGATAAATAAGTAATTAGGTGAAATTTAAGTTGTCTATGGTAAAATTGTTTTAATTTAACTTTTATTGGAGTATAATTTATTTTAGAGTTCACAATTAATTATAAACCATAGGGAACAAATAAAGGGGAGTATATTAAGTGGATTTAAAATCATGGAACGATGATATTAAGGAATTAAGAAAGATAATTTTGAAACCAGATAAAATTCAAGAAAGTAAAAGTTTGGCTTTAAGTTTGCATTCAATGGTCCATTTATCCATTATGTCAGGAGTAGATAAAAAAACTTTTGAAGATGAATTATGGGAAGGGTTAGATGAGAGCGCAGTATTGGATGTAAAGGCATCAAATTGGCTTATTGATTTTTGGGGTAGGAAGAATGTAGCGGGAATTATATTAATGCCAATGACGAGACATCAAGTGATACACATAAATGAATCATTAAGTGCAAAAAAGAAGTCGAAATCAAAGGCTTTATAACAGGAGGATATAAATGAAGATTTTTGACATTATTATTCCAGTGCTTTTAATTTTAATAATTTTAAAGCAGCTAAAATATATAAAAGCCTTAATAATACCAATAAGAAAAAGGCCTATAGAGATTGTTATTGTATTGTTTAGTATTATTATTTTCATAGGCATTATGTATTTCTATGCTAATATTTGGATTCATTATGTAATAGGAATATTATGTATTTTTGCGTTTATTAGCAGCTGGATTAAGCAAGGAATTAGCTCCCAAGGTTTTATATCAATGTATAGATATAAAGAGATTATATTGTGGAATGAGATTGAGAAAGTTCAAGTAACTAATTCAAAGGATGTAAAAGTTAAACTATTTGGTGGTTTTATGGAGCAAACCTTTCATTTTAAAAACAGTGATTACCATAAAGTTATTAATATTTTAAAAGAAAAATCACCTGTTGAAGCAGAGCTAGAAATAAATAATTATAAATAATTATATAAAAATAAAAATACCACATTATTCTATTTTGGATAATGTGGTATTTTTCAAGTAATCACTTAATTCTAATTACTACACCTTAATTTACTTATCTTTATATATTTCTAAATACTTTTTATAATTATAGTCCACTATATCAACATAATTTGCAGTTTCTTTATAAGGGATGTTATTTAGTGTTGCTCCATCACTTGAATAATTACTATCCTGTAACCATTCAGTGGTAATATTCATTCCTGCATTATAGGCTGCAACTACAGTATTTTGCTCAGAAAAATTTTTCTGAAGGATAGAAATAAAAAACACACCATATCGAATATTAGTATCTGCATCAAACAAATCATCATAGGTGGTAGAACTTTCTCCTAACTGAGGTTTTAACCAGTTGAATGTATCTTCTGTTAGCTGCATTAAACCTCTTGCTTTAGCTGAAGAAATAGCCTGATTATTAAAATTGCTTTCCTGCTTTATCATTGCATACACCAAATATTTATCAACATCAAACTCTTTACAATATTTATTTATAGAATCCTTATACTCAATCTGAAAGGTTTCTTGTTCATGAGGATTTTTACTGTTAAAAGAATAAATAAATAACATACCCCAACCAATAATAATTAAAACAAGTAAAAGTTTTTTAAAATTAAATCTTTTTTTCTTCAAAAAAGTTCCTCCTCAAAGCCTTATTTACCATAGGCGAAATAGTTATAGACTTTTTTATATTTTACAACTTATCTATAACTAGCTTACTTAATTTAATTATAGATTAAAACACTTAAGGAATTCATTACAAATTTCTTAAGTGTTTAATATATTTATATTATTTAATTTACATTTAAGTAAAGTGTGAAATATACATAAATATTTATGTACAATCATTAAACTAATGTAGAAAACTTACATATCCTCGTATACTGGTTCTCCTTCAATAAAAGTAGAAACAAGCCCAAACCTTTCAAAATAAGTATGTAGCTTTTGACATGCGAATTTTTCAGTAGAATAAATTATATATTGATATTTTGTTTTCTCTAAACTTTTTTATTAATTCTTTATCCATTTAATAGAAGGATTTTAATCTTCTAATATCCCAAATAGAAGGATGGTGTAGAACTAACATTGCATTTGTTGCTCCATCATCAATAATACTCTGCAAAATTTCTTTAGTCGGAAACATAGCAGAATAAACTGAATTAATTTCATTTGTGAAGTCACAAACCATGCCCATACTTCTTTCTTTAAAATTTGGATAAAGGAATTCTTCTATTAATTTTATAAGGTCATAATGCTATGTTGAAAAAACATAGCATTTTTATATTATATGAATTAAGATGCCTCAATCTTAACTTTTACTTCATCAAAACCGCAATTCAAGAAAATATTTTTAAGAAGGTCTATAGTGTCTACAGTAACCTTATCAAGGAATCCATCTTTGATTACCCTTTCTTCAGTCTTAGATTTTTCTGCTACAATTTCACTTAACATATCATCCATAGTTAATTTATTAAATATGGAGTTCTTTTCATCAAATATAAAAACCTCATCTTCATTTACATTATGAGTAAGGATAGAACAAGGTGGAATAGTTATGGTGAGTATATTTTTATCTATAGAAAAAGTAGCAGCGCTAAAATCTAACCCAGCAGTAATATAGCCATTATATTTAATGACAAAGGATTTCTCAGTAAAAGGAATAGTAATATCCTTAAAGCTTAAGCTATTCTTCACAGAAATCACATTAGAGTAATCATAACGGGAAGTAGCCAGCTCGGATATGGATATAAGTTTTTCAGATACAAAATCACTCTTTTTCTCTAAATTATTTTTAGTAGTTAAAGAATTTATAAATAAACAAGCAGTAATTATAGCTATTATAAAAATCACAATCTTAATCTTCTTAAAAAAGGAAAAGAACTTTTTTATCTTGGATTTTTTCAAAATAATCACCCCGCAAAATTATCTTTTTAATGTTTATGCTAGAGGAGTATATATTATGAATGTAATGAGATATAATGGTATAAAGTAAAATATTATCCATGGGGTCAGACCCCGTAAAAGTCTACGAAAGTGTTATCTTACGCTTTTGTAATCTTCATGTAATATAAATAAATATAAAAAAGTACACTTAGTATATATAATCATAGAAGTAGATAATTTATTTTGGAGGTTAAATTTTATGAAAAAATTAGATTCTTTTACTTTAAAGATTATAGCTATGATATTTATGCTTATGGATCATATTCTAACTTATATAGGAACTGGTGAAGGGGTAAGTATTCCAATATGGTTTGGATATTTTGGAAAGATTGCCGCACCTATATTCTTTTTCTTAATAGTTGAAGGATTTTTCCATACTAGGAGTAAAAATAGGTACATGCTAAGACTATTTGCTTTTAGCGGAGTAATGCTAGTTATAGATTATATATTAGGTATTCATAATAATATATTTTTATCTCTTGGACTTTCAGTAACACTTCTAACATGTATTGATAAAGCTAAGGAAACACATAGAAATAACGAAAATTATATTATATGGGTAATGTTTTCTGTAATTGCATTAGTAGTAGAGTTGTTTACTGAGGCTTCATTTTATGGCGTTACAATGACATTGATATTTTACTTCTTAAGAGAGAAGAAGGGTGTTATGGGTTTAGCATATATAATCTGTAGTATTATTCCCGTATTTACGGCGCTTGGAAATGGAGAATTATTTTTAGAATCTATATTAGTTTGGGATTATCAATGGATGATGGTGTTTGCTATAATTCCTATACTAATGTATAACGGAAAATTAGGTATTAATAATAAGTTTACTAAATGGATGTTTTATTGTTTTTATCCAATACATCTTATAGCAGTAGTACTTATAGGAAGGATATAAATATATCCATGGGGTCAGACCCCGTGACAAAATTTGGGATATAACTTCCCTTAAAAAAGAAAGGAAGTTTAGTATGTTTGAGTATATTAATGAAGAACTTATAGCTGCTAAGGAAAAAATGTGGAGAAAAGAGAAGTTTGAGGGTATGATTAGGCATACGGAAGAAGCTCTTGAAAAAGAAGTAAATAGAAAGATAGAACTTGAAAAAGCTCTTAAAGATGAGGATAAGGATGTAAAAAAGCTTGAATCCTTAAGTATTACTAACATATTTTATTCTATACTTGGAAGTAAAGAGCAGCAGCTTGATAAAGAGAGACAAGAGTTCCTTGCAGCAAAGTTAAAGTATGATGAATGTTGCCACTCAGTTCTTATGTTAGAAAAGGATCTTGAATCCTATAAACTGTCATTTAACAATTTACTTGATGCAGAGGATGAATATGAAGCAGTATTAAAGAAAAAAGAAGCCTTTATATTAGGTTTAAATAATGAGAACTCTAAAAAGTTACTTGAAATTATGGACAAGATTCCTTCTATTGAAGCTCAGAAGAAAGAGTTACAGGAAGCAATAGCTGCTGGTGATGCTGCTAGAAATGAACTTCAATTTGTAGTAGATTCTCTTGAAAGTGCTGATGGATGGGGAACCTGGGATATACTAGGGGGAGGTCTTTTAGCTACAGCAGCTAAACACTCTGAAATTGATAAAGCTAAAGAGTATGCACAAAATACAAAAGTTGCACTGATGAAATTTCAAAATGAATTAGCAGATGTGGATTTAGCAATGGATATAGATATAAACATTGGTTCTTTTGAAACCTTTGCAGATTACTTTTTTGATGGATTAAT
This sequence comes from Clostridium sp. UBA5119, assembly GCF_002414285.1. Lineage (NCBI taxonomy): Bacteria > Bacillati > Bacillota > Clostridia > Eubacteriales > Clostridiaceae > Clostridium > Clostridium sp. UBA5119. The sequence continues at coordinate 30,919 of NZ_DHYX01000015.1, forward strand.
ATCTGACTGGATTGTACAATCAAAAATCAGTGATTCTTTAAAAAGTGTATGTAACGTTGTATATAATGTAGAGGACATAATAAAATCCCTTAAAGCAAAGCTTACTACTGTAGAAAATGAATTATCTTCAATAAAAGAAAATATGAAATCGCTTATTGAAGAAGTGTAAATATTTGTAACGGGG
>NZ_DHYX01000098.1:0-33133 GCF_002414285.1 Clostridium sp. UBA5119
AACAAGAGGAAAAACTAATGTGAAAACTGAATTTATTATGCTCTGTTTTGGCTATAACATAAATAAATTACATGCCAAAATTCAATCTGAAAGATGTGCTACTCATCTACATCAAGTTAAAAAAGCTGCATAAAAAAGCCTAAAATTGAAAGGTTTATTAAAGTGCGCCTAAAAACAAGCAACCGAAGGTTTTTAATGTATAAAATACTAAAACCTTCGGTTATTTTTAATTTTCATAGTAAAATGGAGCATCGCTCCATAACTTAATCAGTTATTTTGCGACGCCCCCATTTTTTACATTTTAGTTTTTAAATATTTCAGGATAGAAGTCTTTAGCTAATTTTTCTAAGCAATCGAAGGTTCTGTAGCCATATCCCATAAGTTCAGTGTATTCAACAGAAACTATATTTTTATTCTTTATAGCTTCAACACTTTGAAGTGTAGGTTCTGCTAATAGCCTATCTACGGCATCAACATCTATTGAAGCATTTTTATTTGCTGTTACATAAACAATATGGTCAGGGTTAGAAGAAATTATATTTTCTAATGATATAGAACCACCTTTTTCAATAACGTTATCTGAATTTAACACATTTAACATTTCCTTTTGTAGTGAAGCATTAGCGCCATAAGCAGTAAAGGATTCTCCATTATAATTAACTATTAGCATAACCTTTTTTCTTTCACTAGTGGTTGGAACTTTTGATTTAATGTTATCAAATGAATTCTGAAGTGAGTCAGCTAATTTATTAGCTTTATCTTGAACATCGAATATAGTACCTACGTTCCTAACATCTTGAATAATTGTGTCTAAAGAAATATGGGCATTCATTTTACTTGCCAATTGAACGTAAGTATTAATACCAACTTCATTTAAACTTGGTATTGAACCATATCTATCATCTTTAAATGAAGCAGATCTTCCAATTACTAAATCTGCACCTGAGCCAACAACAATTTCTTTAGCAACATCACCTTTGTTAGCAATTGCAGGTATAGATTCGTAGTCTGCTTTTAAATTTTCTAATATAGGAGTATCTAAGTCACCTGTTCCAATTATAGAATCTTTTAACCCTAAAGTTAAGAGTAGTTCAGTTGAAGTTTGATTATTAGTTATAACTTTTTTTGGAGATTCATTAAAAGTCTGTTTGTACACATTTCCTTCAGAATCAAAAGCATCAAAGGTTATTGGATAAGTTGTTTTATTAGTTGATGCAGTTGTAGAAGTGCTAGTTTGCTCTTGCTTTGATGGTGAGTCTACATTTTCAGTTTTATTACTGCAGCCTACAAAGACTACAGCAGATAGAGCTAATGATGTAAGTAAAAGTAAAGTTTTTTTATTCATGATAATTCTCCTCTCGATTTTCATATTAAAAGTTTTAATTTTTATATAATAAAATAATTAGTTATAGTTATAGTTTTTGTTTAATGTAATGATGGTGGTAAGTATTCAATAGAAAGCTTTTTGGTAGTTGGATTTATGTGAACGATAGATTCAACATCATATACTTCTTTAATTGTTTTTTCCGTTATAACTTCATTTGGAATCCCGTTATACACAATAACTCCATCTTTCAAAACATAAAGCTCATCACAAAATTGAGAAGCTAATGTTAAATCATGCAAAGCAGCTAAAACACATATATTTAAATTTTTAACTATTGACATAACTTCTAGTTGATACTTTATATCTAGATGATTAGTGGGCTCATCTAAAATTAATATTTTAGGGTTTTGAGTTATTGCTCTAGCCAATATAACCCTTTGCTTTTCACCTCCAGATAATAGGCTAAAGCTTTTTTGAGCAAAATCTATCATTCCAACTTGAGATAAAGCTTTAAGTGCCAGATCATAATCATTTTTATTATCTTGCTCTAATAAACCTTTATAAGGAGCCCTACCCATTAGAACTATATCTATAACTTTAAAATCAAAGTTAATATTATTAAATTGACTAACTACTCCAAGAGTTTTAGCAAGAGATTTTTTGTTGTAATTTTTTATATCCTTATCAGATATAAAAACATCTCCAAAGGTTGGCTTTATTACACCATAAACAGCTTTCAATAATGTTGATTTTCCACTACCATTTGGACCTATTAAGCCTATGAACTTATTACTTGTAACTGCTAAATCAATTCCTTTTACAATTTCTTTTTTGGATAAATTGACCCTTAATTCTTTAATTTTCAAATCCATTAAAATCACCTACTTATCTCCATATCCGAAGCCCTTTCTCAACAAAATGTAAACAAAGAAGGGTGCTCCAACTAAACCAGTAATAATACCAATGGATAATTCAGCATTAGGGATGATTATTCTAGCAAAAACATCAGCCCAAATTAAGAATATAGAACCTAAAAGTATTGAAGTTGGGATTAGCCTTTTATGATCAGACCCAACTATAGATCTTGAAATATGGGGGATTATTAATCCTACAAAGCCTATAATCCCGCAATTAGCTACTAAAATACCTGTTAGTAATGATGTGATTATCATATAAATTTTTCTGTATAAATTTAAATTAAGCCCTAAAGTCATTGAGGCTTCATCGCCCATTAACATTAAGTTTAAAGTTCTTCCTTGAGTTAAGAAAAATAAACAACATATAGTTACAGCTAAAATTACAAAACCTATATTTTGCCACTTAGCAGTTGCCAAAGAACCCATTGTCCAGAATTTTACCGTTTGCATACCTTCAGCATTACTAGCAATAGAAATTATAAAATTAGATAAAGATGTACATAATGCACTGACTACAGTTCCCGAAAGGACTAATTTAGAAGAGGACATTTTATTTCCCATTGAGGATAATACCAATACCAGGATAGAGGCACTTAAAGCACCTAAAAATGCCCAAAATGACACACTGCTTATGGAAAAGAGACTAAATGAGCCTAATCCTAACATTATAGAGAAGGTTGCACCTAGTGATGCACCAGAAGAAATTCCTAAAATATATGGCTCAGCTAGCGGATTTTGAACAGTTGCCTGCATTATTGTTCCGCATACAGCAAGTCCAGCACCAACAACAATTGCAAGTAAAACTCTAGGCATTCTAATTAACCAAATAACATTATAAGTAGATATATTACTTACTTTGGCAGCATCACCTAAGGATAATCCAAATAGTTCATTTAAGATTATGCTATAGGATACAGAAGGTTTTATTCTAAGTGAACCAAAGGATACTGATAAAATGACAGAAATAAATAATAATATAATTAAGCCTAAGATAAATAAATTGAAGGATTTTTTTATCTTTTGGTTTTTCTCATAAGAAGCATTTAAAATATCTTTCACATTTAACATCCTTTCTTGAACTCCTACTAAAAATGAGATAAACTTATTCTAGAGAATTAATTGATAATAATTATCAATTTCATTAACTATTATAATATAGAAAAAATCGTAATAGAATATACTAAAATAAAAACATGGACAATTATTTAAAGTTATATGTATTGAAAGGAGTCTATTTACTTGAAAAATGTTAATAAAGGTGACTTATTAAAAGAATTTAGAAAAAATACTTTTGAAGTTTTTAGAATAGAAAGGTTTATCAAGAATTCTATATCATCGAAAAATGGTTATACAACTAATCTCTCAGCATTCATTTTTACTATAAGAGGAAGAGCAGAAATAGAGTTTGATAATGAGGTCTATATTGCTGAAAGAGGAAAGGTGATTCATGGATGTAAAAATAAAAACGTATCCTTTAAGGTTTTAGGAGATGAAGAATTTGAATATATGAATATCTATTATATGGCAGATGAATGTATTAAGCCTGATTCTTATATGAATTCAACCTTCGAACTTGACGTAATAAATTATGACGAGATATTGAAATCCTTGTATGAGCTTAAAGAAATATCTTCAAAACAACAATTAACATCAAAAGTAAATCTTCAAATACAAACCTCATTATTTTTAAGAGAACTCTTTACTGATCATAACTACAAAAAGGGATTAAGTGAAAAAGATTTTACCATAGATGTAAGTGAATTTATTTCACAAAATTATATGGAAGAGATTACATTAGGCACGCTTTCAGAAAAATATGGAGAGAAATCTAATAGAATATCATACTTATTTAATAAGTATTTAAATATTCGTCCCATAGATTATTTAATCCAATGCAGAATGACTGCTGCATTCAAGTTATTAAATGAAGGTTTTGCAGTTAAGGAAGTTTCTAAAAAGATTGGCTATAATGATGAATTCTATTTTAGTAGGTTATTTAAAAAAAGTTTTGGAGTTACTCCAAGCAGGTTAAAGAAAGGGTAGAAGATATGCGAGGAAGAATTTTAACGAGGACAGTTTTTAATAGAGAGATTTTTATGTATTTACCATGGGATTATGATATATCTGATAAAAAATATCCTGTAGTTTATGTTCATGATGGTGATAAATTTAGAAAGTTTTTAGGTGAAATAATTGATGAAATAGAAGATAAATTTGAAAATAAATCTTTAGAGGAACATATAATAATTGGAATTACACCTTTTGACAGATTAAATGAATATACCCCTTGGGCAGCAGAATCTAACCATGAAAGATTTCATCCATTTGAGGGCAGGGGGGATGAATACTTAGAATTTTTAATAAGTGATTTACAAACCTATATTGAAAAAGAGTTTAGAGTAAGCAGTAATAAGAATGATAGAAAAATTATAGGACATTCTCTTGGAGCTTTAATTTCTTTATATTCAGTTTTCAAAAATGATAATTATAGTAAGGTAGCAAGTATATGTGCATCTCAATGGTATGATGGATGGATTAAATTTATTCAGGAAGAAACTTTAGTAAATGATGATTTTAGACTTATTATTGTTGCTGGAAGAAAGGAGGGACATAGCAAGACTACAATTCAGAAGGACATGCCTAAGTTCTCTAGTATGTCCTATGAAATATTTAAGAAACATATAGGAGAAGAAAATGTAGAAATGGTTTGGGATGATTACGATCACCACGAAAATATATTAAATAGGTATAAAATTGCTTTGGAATTTTTAATGAGAAAAAATTAATTGGTTTAATAATTACAAGGAGAAGGAATTTTTGCATTTCATTGCAACTTGATAATGTTAGGATAAGAACTTTATACTGAAGCTATATTGACACCACATAGCTTTAGTAGTAAACTGAAATATAAGTTAGTTGATGCTAACTTATATTTTTATAGTTAAGTAAGCAACGGCTAACTACGTAACTACAGGACTATTTTAATATTTGTATATTTAAAAATATAACATTATAAATATCCAAGATTAAAACATTGAGACATTTTAAAATTTCTTATTATAACATCTTAATATTTTAAAATCCTATAAGTACATAACTATATATACATAAGAGCTAATATAAATAATATAAATTTTAGGAGGTAAGGAAATGAGTATAGTAATAATTGGTGGTCATGATAGAATGGTTTGTGAATATAAAAAGATTTGTGATAAATATAATTGTAAGGCTAAGGTATTTACACAAATGCCAGGTCGTTTTAAATCTCAAATAGGATGTCCAGATTTATTAGTAATGTTTACTAACACAGTGTCTCATAAAATGATTAATGCGGCTATGCAAGAGGCATCAAGAAAGAATATTAGTATAGCAAAATCTCATAGTAGTAGCTCCAGCTCTTTAAAGAGTATATTAGAAACTCATTGTTTAAATTGTTCTAAGGATTGTGAGAACTGCACTAAACATAGTAATTAAATATAAAGTTAATTTAAGGAAACATTTTTGGAGTAGAGTTTAATCTTTTAGCACTTTACCCCGATAACAAAAATCGCCTAAAGTATTGTATTAATTTTCTGAATATGATACGTTTTTGTTATGGATATTTTTAGAAGGGTAGGGGATAAAATGAGGAACATTTGTAATCTTAATGGAATAAAAGAAGTATCTTTAATAAATACTCAGGGGAAAAATTATTTAACTTTCTTTAAGACAATGGGGGAAAAACTATATTCAATATGTAGTTTAGAAGAAAAGCTAAATGATGAGTATTTTCAAAGGAAAGATTTTGATGAACTTTTAAAAGAAAATCATGAAATTTATAGTGACTTATTAGAGGATAACTATAAAACAAGTTACGGCAACCCAGACTATGCAGTGAAAGAGCTAGGAAAAGAAATGGGTCAAATAGCTACATATTTATATAATAGGTTAAATGAATGTATATCTTTAGTATTTTCTCATAAGACTGAGAAGATAGAAAAGTTACTACAATTATTTATAGATTCCTATGCCTATGTAGTTAAGAATGGTGATAATGCTAATGGTTTAATGGAGATTATAAGGGATTTTGAAGTTAGCATTTTAGACATGGAAGCTGAGGAGAAGGTTAATAATATAGCTTTAGATACTAAGGGTTATTACAGAACTATAGTTGATGAGGCAAATGATAAAGATTTAAGATACTTATTTAAGTATGGAAAATATATAACTGATAATGAAATAAAAACAGCTAAATTTTTATCTGCTTATGAAGATGTAAATAAGATTGCATATACCATGGTTAAAGGATATATGGATAGCTTTATAAGAGAAAAGAAGGATTACACTATTAAGTCTACCGTTAGACTAATATACTTTGTTGGTCAAGAGGCTATTGTTAAAGAGGTTATAAAGGAGTTTGGTAAATACAACTTAACCCTTGTCCTTGCAATGGTAGAATCTACCGAGGTAAATAAACAGTTTACTTATGATCATAGATTTGACAATGCGTTATTCTTCAGTAAAAACTATGCAGAAATTAAGGAAGAAAGATTTACAGCTACCTTTGAAAGATTTAAAGAAGGTTTAGGAAAGTATTCAGGAATTGCAGTTATTGAAAGCTTTGGAGAGGTTCCTTTTGCACCTGAAAGTAAGAATACAGCATTAAAATTAAGTGAAAATCAAAGTAAGGTTTACCAAAATGCAACGGTAAGACTTAGGTCTATTCAAGATAAGTACATGCCATCTAAGGAAACAACCTTTACTATTATAGCTTTCCCTAGTCCAGAGATAGGAGAGAATTTTGAGGAAATCTTTGCTGATACTATGAAGATAAATACTCTTGATTCAGACAAGTGGGAAAGAATCCAAAATGATATTATTGGGGCTTTAGATAAGGGTGAGTTTATCCATGTTAAGGGCTGCAATGGAAATAGAACAGATATAAAGGTTAAAATGCAGGAAATTAAGAATCCAGAAAAGGAAACAAACTTTGAAAACTGTATTGCTACTGTAAATATACCAGTTGGAGAGGTATTTACATCTCCAATGTTAAAAGGAACAAATGGACTTCTACATCTAGAAGAAATCTTCCTAGATGGTCTTAAATATATAAACTTAGAACTTTTATTTAAGGATGGATATATAGCTGAATATAACTGTTCTAATTTTGATGAAGAAGCTAAAAATAAAAAGTATGTAGAGGAAAATCTATTGTTTCCAAATAAAACTTTACCTCTTGGTGAGTTTGCAATAGGTACAAACACCTTAGCATATGTTATAGCACAGAAGCATAATATAGTACCTATACTTCCTATCCTTATTGGAGAAAAGATGGGGCCACACTTTGCAGTGGGTGATACTTGTTATTCATATAGTGAAGATGAAAGAGTATATAATGCTTTTGATGGAAAAGAAATAATTGCTAAGGATAATGAAAAATCTATTCTTAGGAAAACTGATATAGAAAGTGCATATACTCAATGTCATACAGATATAACTATACCTTACGATAGCTTAGAGTTTATAAATGCTATAACAAAGGATGGAGAAGTTATTGAAGTAATTAAAAATGGTAGATTTATTTTAAAGGGCACTGAGGAATTAAATGAACCTTTCAATGGAGAGGCTTAATATTTTTATAGAAATAGGAGGAAAATTATGATTAATAACATTGATATTAAAAATAAGATGGTAATAAAGTTAGATGATGAATTACCAGAAATGCCTAAGTTTCAAGAAGGAATTAGAAGAGCCCCTGACAGAGGTTATAGTTTAACGCCTGCACAAACTGAATTAGCTCTTAAAAATGCTTTAAGATATGTTCCAGAACATCTTCACGAGAAATTAGCTCCAGAGTTTATGGAAGAGCTTTTGACAAGAGGAAGAATATATGGATATAGATTTAGACCAGAAGGAAAATTAAGTGGTAAGTCTATAGATGAATATAAAGGAAATTGCGCAGAGGGTAAGGCCTTCCAAGTGATGATAGATAACAACTTAGATTTTGATGTGGCATTATATCCGTATGAACTTGTTACTTACGGTGAAACAGGACAAGTGTGCCAAAACTGGATGCAATATAGACTTATAAAAAAATACCTAGAGAATATGACAGATGAACAAACTTTAGTAGTGGAGAGTGGTCATCCATTAGGATTATTTAGAAGTTCGAAAACTGCTCCAAGGGTAATAACTACTAATGGTTTAATGGTTGGTATGTTTGATAATCCAGAAGACTTCCATTTAGCAACTCAACTTGGAGTAGCTAACTATGGACAAATGACAGCTGGTGGTTGGATGTACATAGGACCTCAAGGTATAGTTCATGGTACCTTCAACACTATAGTAAATGCAGGAAGATTAAAGCTTGGAGTGGCTGATGATGGAGATTTAAGAGGTAAGATATTTGTAACTTCTGGTCTTGGCGGAATGAGTGGTGCTCAACCTAAAGCTATAGAAATAGCTAATGGAGTAGGAATTGTAGCAGAGGTTGACTATTCAAGAATTAAAACAAGACTTGATCAAGGCTGGGTTTCTATGGCATCAAGTGATTTAGAGGAAGTTATAAGAGTTGCTAAGGAAAAGGCTAAAAATGAAGAGTCTATTTCTATAGCATATCATGGAAATATCGTTGATTTACTTGAATACATCTTAGAAAATGATGTTCATATAGATTTGTTATCAGACCAAACTTCTTGCCATGCTGCATATGATGGTGGGTATGCACCAGTAGGAATTTCTTTTGAGGAAAGAACTAGATTATTAAAAGAAGATAGAGAAAAATTCAAAGAGCTTGTAGATATGACCTTATTAAAACACTACGACATAATTAAAAAGTTAGTTGCTAAGGGAGTTTACTTCTTTGACTATGGTAACTCATTTATGAAGGCAATCTATGATGCTGGTGGAAAAGATATAGCTAAAAATGGTGTTGATGAAAAGGATGGATTCATTTATCCTTCTTATGTTGAAGATATCATGGGACCAATGCTATTTGACTATGGCTATGGACCATTTAGATGGGTATGCTTAAGTCATAAGCATGAAGATTTAATAAAAACAGACCATGCTGCAATGGAATGTATTGATCCAAATAGAAGAGGACAAGATAGAGATAACTACATTTGGATTAGAGATGCTGAAAAGAACCAATTAGTTGTTGGTACAGAAGCTAGAATATTATATCAAGATGCACAAGGTCGTATGGATATTGCTCTTAAGTTTAATGAACTTGTAAGAAATGGTGAAGTTGGACCAATCATGCTTGGAAGAGATCACCATGATGTAAGTGGTACAGATTCTCCATTTAGAGAAACTTCTAATATAAAAGATGGAAGTAACATGATGGCTGAAATGGCAATCCAATGCTTTGCAGGAAATGCAGCAAGAGGAATGAGCTTAATTGCTCTTCACAATGGTGGAGGAGTTGGAACAAGTAAGTCAATCAATGGAGGATTTGGATTAGTTCTTGATGGAAGCGAAAGAGTTGATAATATTATAAAATCATCTATGGCGTGGGATGTTATGGGTGGAGTTGCAAGAAGAGCTTGGGCAAGAAATCCACATTCTATTGAAACAAGTATGGAATATAATGAGAAGAATCAAGGAACAGATCATATAACTCTTCCATATATACCAAAGGATGAATTAATAAAGTCTGTTATTGAAAAAGCATTAAATAAATAAATCAAAATTTATATAATTGAATAATTTAATTGGGTATATAGTGTTAAAGTTAATACTATATACCTGATTTTTTATTTTTTAGTTGGTATTTAGTTGTAAATAAAATAAATTTTTATATTTTTTTTATAAAACAGATAAAATATATTAATAAAAATATAAAGAAATAAGTTCTAAGTTGAAGGTTGCTTCGTATATTTTTATGGGGATGATATTTTTAATATATGTAGTAAATTTAAATGAAATAAAAACAATGATTAAACAATGTATATACATTAGGAGATAATATTGAATAGAGTATTTGCAAGTAGTATAATAGTTAGGGTATTTGATGTGTAGATAAGGAGGGGTAGTGTTGAATTATAGAAAAAAAATTAGAAAAGTTAATAAAATAAAAATATTTGTCATAGCAATAACACTAATTAGTACCCTTTTTATTTTAGTTGGATGTAAATCCAATATTGAAGAAGAAAGAGATCCAATTATAAACAATTATACAAGTGCTGTAATAGAAAAAAACAACAATATATATATTTTCGATGAGGATGAGGAATATTTAGAAGGGGTAGGAGATTTGCATAGGCTGAAAGAGCTTTCTGCCTTAAGTAATGACTGGAGTAATATAGCTTTTAAGTATTTAGATGAAAAAGATAAAATAAATATATATAGTATGAAAGATGAAGAATATAAAGTATTACAAATAAATGACATAGGTGAAAATCAAATATCTAATATATCATGGATGAATAATAAATTAGTAGTTCATATATATATAGATCCTATCACAAGTAAATATCTAATTTATGATGCAGATACTTTAGAGCTTTTGAATTCCTGCGAAGGAATCTTAATAGATGTTCTTAATGAAGGAAATACTCTAGTTTATGGCAAAGCTAGTAATGGAGTTACTAATATATACTTTAATGATGCACAGATAATTAGTTTAGAAGATAGTGGAGAAGTTTTATTAAAGGGAAAGGTATCTCCTAAAAAGGATGAGATAGCTTTTATTACCTTTAGTTTTGATAAGAAAAAATTAACTCAATGTGAATATTTATATAGAGGAAAAATTGAAGATGGTAAAATAAAGGATGTTTTTAAGACTGTTAAGCCTTATGAAATAAATGGAGACATAGTATATGAGGGTGATGAACTAGTTATATATAGCCAAGAAGGAAATTATTTAGTAAAAGATGAAGAGTTTATAGAAGAAGAAAATGAGGAAATGAAGAAAAAACTCAATGAAAATTCTATGAAACTTAAAAACATGCTTAAGAATACCTTTCAAAGTGAAAGTATAAATGAAAACTTATCATGGAATGAAATTGGAGTTTTTAATATTACCTGGTTTACTAGGTAATATTTTTTGTTGTATAGGAAAGTATAGATTTTTACGTTTTATGGGTTTTACTGTTAGGAATGTGGCGCATGCCACTTTTTTATGTCTAAATTGTGAACATGCATATCAATATACCTGTAAGAGTATATGAAATTTCATAAAAGTTATTGTAATATTTAAAATATACAGATAAATTTTCGAGGTGGATTTTTTCAAGGGTTTATTAAGGGGAAACCTGTTGACACCTTGTGTAGGCTTCAATATAATTAACGTGGAAAGTAAAAAAAACAAATTAAAATGTAGAAATACTGGAGGAACTTCTAATGGATAAAAAAATGCTTTCACCTGATGAAATTACTAATTATGTAGAACAGGTTGGAGTAAAAAAGGCTAATAATAAATGTGTGCAAACTTTATTTTTAGGTATTTTAGCAGGAGTATTTATAGCTTTAGGGGCATATGCATCATCAGTAGCATCACATGGAATTAGTGATCCCGGATTACAGAAATTTGTGGCAGGTATAGTATTTCCAGTTGGATTAATTTTAGTGTTAATATGTGGAGCAGAATTGTTCACAGGAAATTCATTATTAAGTGTAGCTTGGGCTGAAAAAAAGATAACTACAGGCCAAATGTTTAAAAATTGGGCGCTTGTTTGGATAGGAAACTTTATTGGAGCTGCTTTTGTAGCAATACTAGTTTTTGAATCAGGTCTTTTATCAACAGGAAACGTTGGAGGCTATGCTGTTAAGGTAGCAGCGGCTAAGGCTAGTATGGGTTTTGTACCTGCAATTGCAAGTGGGATATTATGTAATGTCATAGTATGTGTATGTGTATGGGGCTCCTATGCAGCTAAAGATGTAACAGGAAAAATATTCATGGGTTTCTTTCCGATATTTGCTTTTGTTATAGCAGGTTTTGAACACTGCGTAGCTAATATGTATTACTTTTCTATAGGATTACTTGCAAAGACAAATTCAGCTTTTGTTGAAGCATCTCATGTAGCTGTTGAAAAATTAGACAATTTAACTATAGTTGGAATTTTTAATAATCTAATTCCTGTAACCATAGGAAATATTATTGGTGGTGCAGTTTGTATTGGATTAGTTTATTGGTTCATATATAGAAAGTGTAATAAAAAGAATATTGAGATAAGAGAGAAGTTATCAGCATAGTATATATAAATTCATGGAAAATTGTGTTAGAATTAAGTTTTAGCATGATTTTTTTTATAAGATTTTATGGAAAATTGTAAAAATCTATATTGATTTGTAAAAATCTATTTTATATTTGAAGCACATAATATAAAATAGATAGTATGAAGATGAATACTAAATTAATTAATGGGGAGGGTTATATGAAGAAGAAAGGAAGAGTTATCAGTTCAATTGTAGCTATAAGTATAATGGGGGCAATAGCCTTTAGTATTAATAATAGAGTAGAAGCAGATGCAGTAAAAATAAGATTAGGTGGGAGCACTAGATATGAAACTGCTGTAGAAACATCTAAACAGGGATGGCCTAGTGGAAGTAAAACCATAGTACTGGTGTGTGGAGCGGATTATCCTGATGCACTAAGTGCGGCACCTTTAGCTAAAAAGTATAATGCTCCTATATTGCTAACAGAACAGAGTGCATTATCTACTGTAGTGTCCAATGAGATAAATAGATTGAAGCCTTCTAAAGCTTACATAGTTGGTGGAGAATCTGTAATTTCTAAAAATGCTGAAGCTCAGCTTAAAAGTAAGGGAATTACTGTAGATAGGATATCTGGACTTGATAGATATGAAACAGCTGTTAATGTAGCTAAACAAGTGGGCACAACCAATGGAGTTGTACTGGCTTCTGGAAAAAGTTTTGCGGATTCTTTATCTGTAGCTCCAGTGGCAGCAAACTTAGGAATGCCAATATTGTTAACAGATAAAGATAGTATTAATAGTTCAAATAAAGCCTTTATACAAAGTCATAATATACCTAAAACCTATGTTATAGGTGGAAGTTCAGTAATTTCAGATGCAAATATGAAGAATTATAAAAATTATCAAAGAATTGCTGGACTTGATAGATATGAAACTAATATCCAAGTTTTAAATACTTTTAATGCAAATATTAATTTAAGCAAAATTTATTTAGCATCAGGAATGAATTTTCCAGATGGACTAGTTGGAGCACCAATAGCTGCTTTAACCTCTTCGCCTATAATTCTTATGGAAGAAACAGGAGGGTATTATCCTAAGGTATTAAATAGAATAAAAGGGATAAAATCCGATCAAGTATTAATTTTAGGAGGAAATACAGTAATCAGCGACAACATAGTTAATAAGGTTTTAGAGGCAGTAAATTATGAGGAGAAATTTAAAGTTTTAAGTATTGAATAGCTCAAAAGTGGGTGAAATTAAAGTGAGACCTATAGAAGGTATTCTTAAAGACCTACCCCTGGGGGTATCTGCTTTAACAGAACAAAAGGTTCATAATAAAAAGTTGACGTGTATAATAATTAAAGATGATTTTAAAGATTTTATATATTTGCCTAACTCTATGCAGTTTAATTTCAAAAGTGCCTATGTAAAAAGTAATAAAGTGATTTCAGGGCATTTGATTATAAGAATGAAAGATGATATAAAAGAAAAGTATTATCCTTTTCACTTTAATTATTATGATGAAAAAACATTAAGTTTAATTATAAATTTAAGTCGTCAAAGAAAATTATACTTAATACTAGGGAATAAATATAACGAATATAAAATTGTTTGTTTCAGAAATAGTTTAAAAAGCTTTTTTAGAAGATATATAATTAATTGTATAAACTATGGTTATCGTTGGAGTGATGAAGATTACAAGGAATCAATTTGTAATCTTGTATCTTCATTTCCTAGTATAGATGACTTATGGAAACGATTAGGCGGACAAATTACTATGAATATACTGAAAAAAGTATAAGAAAAACGGAGAAATGTTAAGTAAAATTCAAAATCTACAAAAAACTTATATTAATTTAAAAATTTTTTTAAAAAAACCATTGCATTTCTAAAATATTAGATTTATAATGGGTACATGATAAATAATATATTGAATTGTTCAAAAATTTAATATTGAATCATAAGTAGAGGCGCTTATAAATTGGTAACTGCTAAATGTTAAAGAGAATACCCTCTGATGTTACAGTGAATTATTTATAGGCCGAAAGGGTACAAAGGTATTTTGTATTACTTGGGGATAAGACACAAAGTTTTATCACTGCCATGTTATATGGAGAGCTATTTATGGAATGAAAAATATTCATTGCATTGATAGTTCTAACTAACCTAGTTATCTAATGGTGTTGAATATTTTCAACGCCATTTTTTATTTGCTATATATTTATCCGATGACTATCACCTCTAATACTCTGAACTTTTTCAAAGTGAGAGTAAAAGAGTTGCTACGTCCCTGGATAACGATTTCTAAGTTTCAAAGAAACTAAGAACTCTGTTTATCCGATGACTATCACCTCTAATACTCTAAACTTTTCAAAGTGAGAGTAAAAGAGTTGCTATGTCCCTGGATAACGATTTCTAAGCTTCAAAGAAGCTAAGAACTCTGTTTATACTAAAAAGTTATACATAAATAAAAAGTAAACGATTATTTTATAGGGGGAAAAGAAAATGAAATCAGTAATCAGATTAAGAATGAGCTCTCACGATGCACACTACGGTGGAAATCTTGTTGATGGAGCAAGAATGCTACAATTATTTGGAGATGTAGCTACAGAATTATTAATACAAAACGATGGAGACGAAGGTCTATTCAAAGCTTATGAAAACGTAGAATTCATGGCACCTGTATATGCTGGAGATTACATTGAAGCTGTAGGTGAAATCGTACACGTTGGAAACACATCAAGAAAAATGACTTTTGAAGCTAGAAAAGTAATAGTTCCAAGACCTGACATTAATGATTCAGCTTGCGACGTTTTAGAAGAGCCAATAGTTGTTTGTAAAGCTACAGGAGTATGTGTAGTACCAAAAGATAAAAAGAGAAAATAAATAAGTGCAAGAATTCTTGCAGAAATATTGTTAAAAAAATAACTATATAGGAGGATTTTAAATGGAAAAGTTAATAATTGCTGCAGCTATTTGTGGTGCAGAGGTTACTAAAGAACAAAATCCAAATGTTCCTTACACAGTAGAAGAAATTGGTCAAGAGGCAGAAAAATGTTATAAAGCTGGAGCTAGTATAATCCACCTTCATGTTAGAAAAGATGATGGTACTCCAACTCAAGACAAAGATAGATTTGAAGCTTGTATGGCTGAAATAAGAAGAAGATGTCCAGATGTTATCATTCAACCATCTACTGGTGGTGCTGTAGGAATGAGCAATGAAGAAAGACTTCAACCAGTTGATTTAAAACCAGAAATGGCAACACTAGACTGTGGAACTTGTAACTTTGGTGGAGACGAAATATTTGTTAATACAGAGAATACAATCAAAGAATTCGGGGAGAAGATGATCGAGTTAAACGTTAAGCCAGAAATCGAAGTATTCGATAAAGGTATGATTGACATGGCGATCAGACTTCATAAAAAAGGATTCATAAAAGCGCCAATGCATTTCAACTTCGTTATGGGAGTTAATGGTGGAATAAGTGCTGGAATGAGAGACTTTGTATTTATGAAAGAAAGTATTCCAGCAGGAAGCACTTACACAGTATCAGGAATAGGCAGAAATGAATTCCCATTAGCTGCAATGTCTATGATAGAAGGTGGACATGTAAGAGTTGGATTTGAAGATAACGTATACTTATCAAAAGGTGTTATGGCAGAAAGTAATGCTGACCTAGTTGAAAAAGCTGTAAGAATAGCTAAAGAATTAGGAAGAGAAATTGCAAATCCAGCAGAAGCAAGAGAAATATTAGGACTTAAAGCTTTATAATTTGAAGCATAATATAAGAAGCTATTTTTAACGTATAAGATTAAAAATATAATAAACAATAATTAAGTAAAAAAAATTAAGTAGAAAAAATTTATTTAGACTAAAGTAAAAAGGAGTGTTTTTAATGAAAAAAGGATGTAAATATGGAACTCACAGAGTAATAACACCAGCAGGAGTATTACCACAACCAGCTTTAAAAATAGACAATACAATGGAAATATACGATAATGAAATACTTATCGATGTTCAAGCTTTAAACGTTGACTCAGCAAGCTTTACACAAATAGAAGAAGAAGCTGGACATGATGTAGAAAAAATAAAAGCAAAAATCCTTGAGATCGTTGGAGAAAGAGGAAAAATGCAAAACCCTGTAACTGGTTCAGGCGGAATGCTTATCGGAAAAATAGCTAAAATAGGAGCTGCATTAGAAGGAAAAACTGATCTTAAAGTTGGAGACAAAATCTCTACATTAGTATCTCTTTCATTAACTCCACTTAAAATAGAAGAAATCATCGATATTAAACCAGACATCGATAGAGTAGAAATTAAAGGTCAAGCAATATTATTCGAAAGCGGATTATATGCTAAACTTCCAGAAGATATGGAAGAAACTTTAGCATTAGCTGCATTAGACGTTGCAGGAGCTCCAGCTCAAGTTGCTAAATTAGTTAGACCAGGACAATCAGTTCTTTTATTAGGAGCAGCAGGAAAATCAGGAATGTTATGTTGCTACGAAGCAGTTAAAAGAGTTGGACCAACAGGAAACGTTATTGGTTTAGTTAGAAACGAAGAAGAAGCTGCTAGATTAAGAAGATTAAACTTAAATATGAAAATAGTTATCGGAGATGCTACTAAAGCTATCGACGTAATGAATTTAGCTTTAGCTAACAACAACGGCGAAGAAGTTGATGTATCTATCAACATAGTTAACGTTCAAAACACAGAAATGTCAACTATATTACCAGTTAAAGATGATGGTATAGTTTACTTCTTCTCAATGGCTACAGCATTCACTAAAGCTGCTTTAGGAGCTGAGGGTGTAGGTAAAGATGTAACTATGATAGTAGGAAACGGATATACTAAAGGACATGCTGAAATAACTTTACAAGAGTTAAGAGAAAATGAAACTCTAAGAGCTATATTCCAAGAATTATACGTTTAATCCGTAGATTATAATTGATTAATTAATAAAATTAATATATATAAATGTGAAATTATAGGGGGTAACAATTAATGAATACAACTCGTAGAAAAGAATTATTTCCAAACGTTACAGATGAACAATGGTTTGACTGGAAATGGCAAACAAAAAACAGAATAGAAACTTTAGATGAATTAAAGAAGTATATTCCATTAACTCCAGAAGAAGAAGAAGGAGCTAAAAAATGTCTTGAAACTTTAAGAATGGCTATAACTCCTTACTACTTATCATTAATCGATCCAAGCAATCCTAATGACCCAGTAAGATTACAAGCTATCCCAACAGGATTAGAAGCTCATAAATCTGCTGCAGATTTAGAAGACCCACTACACGAAGATACAGATTCTCCAGTACCTGGATTAACTCATAGATATCCAGATAGAGTATTACTTCTTATAACTGACCAATGTTCTATGTACTGCAGACACTGCACAAGAAGAAGATTTGCAGGACAAAGCGATGACTGCATGCCAATGGAAAGAATAGATAAAGCTATAGATTATATCAGCAAAACACCAGTAATCAGAGACGTTCTATTATCAGGTGGAGATGCTTTACTAGTTGACGATTCAGTACTTGAGTACATCATCAGCAAATTAAGAGCAATACCACACGTAGAAATAATCAGAATTGGTTCAAGAACACCAGTAGTTATGCCACAAAGAATTACTGATGGACTTGTAAATATGTTAAAGAAATACCACCCAATCTGGTTAAATACTCACTTTAACCATCCAAACGAAATCACAGAAGAGTCTAAAGCTGCATGTGAAAGAATGGCTAATGCTGGTATACCACTAGGAAACCAATCAGTACTTCTAAGAGGAGTAAATGACTGTGTTCACACAATGAAACAATTAGTTAACGATTTAGTTAAAATCAGAGTTAGACCTTACTACATCTATCAATGTGACTTATCATTAGGACTAGAGCACTTCAGAACTCCAGTTTCTAAAGGTATCGAAATCATTGAAGGATTAAGAGGACATACTTCTGGATACTGCGTACCAACATTCGTTGTTGACGCTCCAGGCGGCGGTGGAAAAACTCCAGTTATGCCAAACTATGTAATTTCTCAAAGTCATGATAAAGTAATACTTAGAAACTTTGAAGGAGTTATAACTACTTACTCTGAGCCAACAAACTACACTCCAGGATGTACTTGTGATGTTTGTACAGGTAAGAAACCAGTTCATAAAGTTGGAGTTGCTGGATTATTAAACGGTGAAAAACTTGCTTTAGAACCAACAGGATTAGAAAGAAACGAAAGACACGCTCACTAGAATATAGTTAGAAGTGATCTTAATGAATGAAATTTTAAAGTTATTGAAACCATATAAAAGTGTATCTATTATAGGTATGAATAAAAATGTGGGAAAAACTACGACTTTAAACCATATCTTGAAGGAGGCTAGGGGCTCTGTGTCCCTTGGCCTAACTTCTATAGGGAGAGATGGTGAAGAGTTAGACAGGGTTACGGCTACAGAGAAACCTAAGATATATATTGAAAAGGGGACTGTGATTGCTACAGCCAAACAATGTCTTTTAAATAGTGATTTCACAAGAGAGATTGTAAGAACTACAGGAATAAATACTCCTATGGGAGAAGTTGTTATTTGTAAGGCCTTAAGTGATGGTTATGTGGATTTAGGAGGACCTTCCGTGAATTCATATATGACCAATATAAAAGATCAATTATTAAGTCTTCAGTGTGATCTTGTAATAGTAGATGGAGCTTTAAGTAGAAAGACCTTTGCTTCACCCGCCATAACAGAAGCTACAGTGTTATCTACAGGAGCTGCTCTATCAAGAAGTATGAAGACCGTCATAAGTGAGACAAAACATACTATGGATCTATTAAGTTTACCCCATGAGCAAGATAGGTCTATTTTAAATGTCGCAACAAAAATATGTGATTCAGGAATTATAGGCATCGTTTATAAGGATGGTACCTATAAAGTACTAGAGGTTTTAACTGCCCTAGAAGCTTTAAAAGAAATTGTAGAAGCTTTGAGTGAACAAGTATCCCATGTAGTTATTAAGGGTGCAGTTTCTGACAAACTTATTAAAAATATCATGACTTCTACTAACCTATATAAAGATATAACTTTTCTTGTGGAAGATGGTACTAAGCTATTTATTAGTAGTGAAAGCCTTTATAGATTCCATAGGCAAGGTGGAGTCATAAAGGTCCTAAATAAGATAACTGTGGTTTGCATAACTTCAAATCCAAAATCACCTTATGGATATGAATTTCCAAAGGATGAATTCTTAAAAGGTCTTAGAGAAGCTGTCAATGTTCCAGTATTTGATGTAGTAGGGGGGAAATAATATGAAGTTTTTAGATAATGAACAAAGGGCTCAAATAGGGTTTTCCTTTATCATGGATGAGCTTGGTATAATAACTCCTTATGGTACTGAGGAAAAGAAGCTGATAAAGCCTTTTAGAATTAATGAGTATGATAAATTGGTAGAAGAACTTACTAACGTTGAGCTGATGATAGGTCATATGAATGAATATCATGATGAGTTTAACGATATAGTAAGACTTCTACACAAGATTAAAGATATAAGAAATACATTAAGAAGAGCAGAGAAGGTAGAAATATTAGATGAAGTTGAACTTTATGAGGTTAAATATGTATCTATGCTTTTGGAAGAGCTTAAATTAGTCTTAGAAAATATTAATTTATCTGTAGGTAAAATTAAGCTTCATTCCCTAGAAGAAGTAATAGATATATTAGACCCAAGTAAAAAACGTTTATCTACATTCTATATTTATGAAGAATATAGTGAAAAACTTTCTCAGATAAGAAAACTAAAAGGTGAAAAGGAAAAAGCAATTTTTTCTTGCAATGATGAAAGTCTTATTGAAAAGTTAAAACAAGAGCGATTAGATATTGTTATTCAAGAGGAAGAAGAAGAGTTACATATTAGAAAAGAACTTACTTCTAAATTGTCCTCCTTTAGTAGATATATATCAGAAAATTTAAAAGTGGTAGGTATTTTAGATTTATTAATGGCAAAGGCAAGCATTGCTATTAAATACAATTGTGTTAAACCTAACATAGTTAAAGAGATGAATATTGATATAGAGGATGGAATAAATCCTGAAATTGAAGCGATCCTTAAGAAAAAAGGAAAAGCATTCTCTCCTGTTAATATACAGCTTCATGGAGGAACTACGGTGATAACTGGAGCTAATATGGGAGGAAAGAGTGTAGCATTAAAGACTATTGTTTTAAACCTATTTCTTGGACAATTGGGCTTCTTTGTATTTGCAAAAAAAGCAACTTATCCAGTATTAGATTTTATTCATTTTGTATCAGACGATATGCAATCTATATCTAAGGGATTAAGTACTTTTGGAGCTGAGATAATTAAATTAAAAGAAGTAGTAGAGTGTGTAAAACGTGGAGATGGATTTGTGGCTCTTGATGAGTTCGCTAGGGGAACAAACCCTAAAGAAGGATATTACCTTGTAAAATCTCTTGCAAATTATCTACAAAAATTTAACACTGCTAGCATAATATCTACCCATTATGATGGTGTGGTAGAAGAACCTATGGTTCATTATCAAGTTGTAGGACTAAAAAATATAGACTTTGAGAAACTAAAATATAAGATTGATCTTAATAAGACTCATTCAGTTGAAATTATCCAAGAGCATATGGAATATAAACTTGAAAGAGTATCTAAGACAAATCAAGTACCTAAGGATGCGCTAAATATAGCGATGCTATTAGGATTAGAAAAAGACATAGTGAATATAGCGAAAACATATTATGAGGAGGAGTACAATGGAAAGTAAATTAAATTTAGATTTAAATCTAGTTGCTAAAGCTAGAGAATCATCAAAGAATATAGCTCAAGACACTCAAAAGTTCATAGACAGACATACTACAGTAGCTGTAGAAAGAACTGTATGTAGATTATTAGGTATAGATGGCGTAGATGAATTTGGAGTACCACTACCAAACGTAGTTGTAGAAAACATTAAAGCTGGAAACGGATTATCTGTTGGAGTTGCTGTATTAGTAGGTAATGCTATGGTTAACACTGGATTAACTCCACAAGAAATAGCAGAAAAAGTAGCTAAAAATGAATTAGATTTAACTAAACTACCTATGAAAGATATGTTTGAAATAAAAATGGCAGTTGAAAAAGTTGCTAAAAACATGGTAGCTACAATCAAAGCTAACAGAGGCGAGAGAGAAGCTTACCTTGAAAGATTCGGCGATAAAACAGGCCCATACCTTTATGTTATCGTTGCTACAGGAAATATCTATGAAGATATAATCCAAGCTAAAGCTGCTGCAAAACAAGGTGCTGACGTTATAGCTGTTATTAGAACAACAGGACAAAGTTTACTTGACTACGTTCCATACGGAGTAACAACTGAAGGATTCGGAGGAACTTTTGCAACTCAAGAAAACTTCAGACTTATGAGATCAGCTTTAGATGAAGTTGGAGAAGAATTAGGAAGATACATCAGATTATGTAACTACTGTTCAGGATTATGTATGCCAGAAATAGCTGCTATGGGAGCTATAGAAAGACTTGACGTAATGCTTAACGATGCATTATACGGAATACTTTTCAGAGATATCAATATGCAAAGAACTATAGTTGACCAATATTTCTCAAGAGTAATCAATGGTTTTGCAGGAGTTATAATCAACACTGGTGAAGATAACTACTTAACAACTGCTGATGCTGTTGAAGAAGCTCACACAGTGCTTGCTTCTCAATTCATCAATGAGCAATTTGCTTTAGTTGCAGGGCTTCCAGAAGAGCAAATGGGTCTAGGACACGCATTTGAAATAAATCCAAATGTTGAAAATGGATTCCTTTATGAACTTGCTCAAGCACAAATGGCTAGAGAAATATTCCCTAAAGCACCACTTAAATACATGCCTCCAACTAAGTTCATGACTGGAGATATATTCAAGGGTCAAGTACAAGATGCATTATTTAACATGGTTACAATAATGACTAGCCAAAAATTACACTTATTAGGAATGTTAACAGAAGCTATACACACTCCATTTATGAGTGATAGAGCACTATCTATTGATAATGCACAATATATATTCCATACAATGAAAGACCTTGGTTCTGAAATCACTTTCAAAAAAGGTGGAATAATGGAAACAAGAGTTGATGAAGTTCTAGGAAAAGCTGCTGATCTATTATCTGTAATAGAAAAAGAAGGTTTATTCAGTACTTTAGAGCAAGGTAAATTTGCAGGTATTAAGAGACCTCTAAACGGAGGAAAAGGATTAGATGGAGTTGTTGAGAAGGAAGCTAATTACTTCAACCCATTTATAGATTTAATGTTAGGAGGAAACAGATAATGAGTGGTGGATTATATTCAACAGAAGTTAGAGATTACGATACTAATTTAGATCTAACTAAACTTAAACCTTACGGAGATACTATGAACGATGGAAAGGTTCAAGTGAGTCTTACTTTACCAGTTAAAGATGATGAAAGAGGAATAGAAGCTGCTATTCAACTTGCAAAATCAATGGGACTTAAAGATCCAAACGTTGCTCATCACGGATCATTAGATAAAGAGTTTACATTCTATGTAGTATATGGTTCATTAACTCATACTGTTAACTATGAAGAAATTCATGTTCAAACTGTAGAAGTAGATACTATGTCTATGTCAGAAGTTGGAGAATACATTGAAGAGCACATCGGAAGAGATGTAGTTATCATAGGAGCTTCAACAGGAACAGACGCTCACACAGTTGGAATCGATGCTATCATGAACATGAAAGGTTTCGCTGGTCACTATGGTCTTGAAAGATACAAAGGTATCGAAGCTTACAACCTAGGAAGCCAAGTAGAAAACGAAGAGTTCGTTAAGAAAGCTATCGAGCTAAAAGCTGACGTTCTTCTAGTATCTCAAACAGTTACACAAAAGGATGTACACATCCAAAACCTTACTAACCTTGTAGAGTTATTAGAGGCAGAAGGTTTAAGAGATAAAGTTGTATTAATCTGTGGTGGTCCAAGAATAACTCACGAACTTGCTAAAGAATTAGGATACGATGCAGGATTCGGACCAGGAAAATATGCAGATGACGTTGCTAGCTTTGCAGTAACTGAAATAGTTGAAAGAAAGTTAGTTTAATTTAAAAAGTCTAGTTTAATGTTTATATATATTTAGTTTATAGGGATAAAAACTAAAAGGGTTACGTGAAATAAAATTATAGGGTATATAAGTAGAATGAAGAAATTCATTCTACTTTATTTTTTAAGTTTCACTCCAAATCTTGATTTGGTTAAGTGAAACTTACTCATTCGAACGCATGTGAGAAGGAGTTTCATCAAGAGCAAAGCGAAAAGTCACGTTAGTGACATCACTCAAAATCTACGATTTGGCTAAGTAAAAATAAGTGAGAATCTAAATCTTTGATTTAGTAGTTCGAACTTACTCCTTAGAACGTATGTGAAAAGGAGTTCCTATTAAAAAGGAATGTGACAAGAAGTTTCCTTATCAACACAATAACTATTTAACTATGAATTTATTTAAATGTTTTTATACATAGTTGGGGATATAGTTAATAGCTACATTGTACCCATACAGATAATATAAAATAACTAAATTTAAGAAATTGTATTGATTTAATATGATATTTATGGAATAATTGTACTGTAAAAATTAAATAAATAGATACAAAATATACATACAATTTTGTACTATACTGTAGGGGGAATATAAATGAATACAAGATCAGAGTTAAACAAAAACCTAGCAGAAATGCTAAAGGGTGGAGTAATAATGGATGTAGTTAATGCTGAGGAAGCTATAATTGCAGAGAAAGCAGGAGCTGTTGCGGTAATGGCTTTGGAACGCGTACCTTCTGACATTAGAAAACAAGGTGGAGTTGCTAGAATGTCAGATCCTAAGATGATAAAAGAAATTCAAGAGGCTGTATCTATACCGGTAATGGCAAAGGTGAGAATAGGTCATTTTGTAGAAGCACAAATATTAGAAGCTATTAAGATTGATTATATAGATGAAAGTGAAGTATTAACTCCAGCAGATGATTTATTTCACATAGATAAAAAAGGATTTAATGTACCTTTTGTATGCGGAGCTAGAAACCTAGGAGAAGCGCTAAGAAGAATAGGTGAGGGAGCGTCAATGATAAGAACTAAAGGAGAAGCTGGTACTGGAGATGTTGTAGAAGCTGTAAGACATATGAGAACTATGATGAGTGAAATAAGGAAAGTCCAAAATACACCTAAAGAAGAGCTTATGACTATAGCTAAAGAAATGGGTGCACCATATGACTTAATAGTTTATGTTCACAACCATGGAAGACTACCAGTAGTTAACTTTGCTGCGGGTGGAGTAGCTACGCCAGCTGATGCAGCTTTAATGATGCAACTTGGAAGTGATGGAGTTTTCGTTGGTTCTGGTATATTTAAATCAGCAGATCCAGAAAAAAGAGCTAAGGCTATAGTTCATGCTGTAGCAAACTATAATAATCCTGAAATCTTGTCACAAGTTTCTGAGGACTTAGGAGAACCTATGGACAGTATAAATACTAAGGATCTACCAGATGGCAAATTATATGCATCAAGAGGATGGTAGCATCATGATAACTATAGGTGTACTAGATTTACAAGGAGCTGTAATAGAACATGTAAATAAGATTAATAATATAAGTGGAGCCACAGTCTTAAGAGTGAAGAATTTGAAGGACCTAGAGGATATAGATGGTCTTATAATTCCAGGAGGAGAAAGTACTACCATAGGAAAACTATTAAGGGATTTTCATATGCTATCTCCACTAAAAAGCAAAATTGAAAGAGGGATGCCAGTATGGGGAACCTGTGCAGGTATGATAATTCTCGCTAAATCCATTCTAGGAAGTGATTGCAACCATTTAGGTGTTATGGGTATAGAGGTAAGAAGAAATGCCTATGGCTCTCAATTAGACAGCTTTATAACGGATGAAATAGTGGAAGGTGTCAGTGAGGAAAAAATACCTTTAGTATTTATAAGAGCACCTTACGTTGAAAAGGTACATGAAGGGGTAAATGTACTATGTAAAGTAGATGAAAAAATCATAGCATGCAGAGAGAATAATATGTTAGCAACATCATTTCATCCGGAGCTAACAAAGGACTTATCTATGCATAAGTATTTTTACAACATGTGCAAAGATATATCAAAATAAATAATGAGCTTTTGCAAAATAAATCATTAATCTTATATGAAATGCTGAGCATGTATTTTAATAATATAAGTGCATGCTCAGCATTTATTTAGATTAATTTATTTTGAAAGAATTCCTAAGTTAGTTCTTCCCATTGCTCATATAGGTTTTGAAGCTTTTCTTCAGTTTTTTGTATTTCTTTATTTATTTCTATGCTTTTTTCAGGGCTGGAATAGACTTCTTCAAGGCATAGCTGACCTTGAAGCTCCTCAAGAGATTCCTCAGTAGAGGCTATTTTATTTTCAATGTTTTTAAGTGTATTAGCTTTTTCTTTTTCAGCTTTTTCAGCTTCACGTTTTTTCTTTTTATCTAGTTTTAACTGAGTCTTAGTAATGCCAGAACCTTCCTCTATGTCCTCAAACCTTAAAGGGTTTTTCTTTTTCTCTATGTAATAGGAATAGTTGCCTAAGTATTCTTTCACTCCATCCTCGTTAAGCTCAAAGATTTTATTTATAATTTTATTTAAGAAGTATCTATCGTGGGATATGAGAATTATTGTGCCATCATAGTTTAAGATTGCATCTTCTAAGGCCTCACGAGAGATAATATCTAAGTGGTTTGTGGGTTCATCTAGAAGAAGAAAATTAGATTTAGAAAGCATTAGTTTTAGTAAATTAATTCTACATTTCTCTCCACCACTAAGAGTAGATATGGACTTAAATACATCATCCCCTGTAAATAAGAAGGCTGCAAGAGCCGATCGTATCTCCGTGGTAGTCATATGAGGGAAATCATCCCATACCTCATCTAAAATAGTTTTATTAAAGTTTAAATTAGATTGCTCTTGATCGTAATATCCAACAAATACGTTTTTACCTAACACCTTAATCCCATTATCTGAAGATATTTTATCCATGATTATTCTAAATAGAGTAGTTTTACCACGACCATTTTCACCTATAAGAGCAATTTTCTCTTCACGTTTAATATCCATATTTAAACCTTCAAATAGAAGTTTTTCACCAAAACTTTTACTTAAATTTTCTACATAAAGAACATCATTACCACTTTTTATTTGTGTTTCAAACTTTATTTTTGAAGCCTTAGCATCTTTAATAGGTGCTTCTATTCTTTCTATCTTATCTAAGGCTTTTTGACGACTTTCAGCAGCTCTTATACTTTTTTCACGATTAAAGGACTTATACTTAGTTATGATTTCTTCTTGTCTTTTAATCTCTGCTTGTTGAAGGTCGTAAGCCTTCTGCATCACTTCTTTATTTTTCTCTTTAAGGTCGATAAAGGCTGTATAATTTCCGTTATAGCACTGTGCAGTTCCACCTATGAGTTCTATGGTTTTGTTAGTGATAGCATCCAAGAAGAATCTATCGTGGGAAATTACTATAATTGTGCCTTTAACTTCTTTAAGGTAGTTCTCTAACCATTCTATTGCATCAAGGTCAAGATGGTTTGTAGGTTCATCTAGAAGCAAGATTTCAGGTTTTCTAAGAAGGAGCTTACATAAAGCAACTCTAGTTTTTTGGCCACCGCTTAATATGGATATGGATTTATCAAAATCAACCTCTGTAAAGCCTAGTCCTTTAAGTACACGACTAATTTCACCTTTATAAGTGTATCCACCACGATTTTCGTAAACCTCTGTTAAAGTAGTATAATCACGTATAATCTTATTATGATAATCTTCTTTAGCGGCATCATAAGGTTCCTTCATCTTCTCTTCTAAATTGTGTAATCTTTCCTCAATATCTATCAGTGACTTAAACACAGAAAGAAGTTCAGTATATATGGTATTATCTGAATCTAGAGAAAGGTTTTGAGAAAGATATCCAAGTTCCTTTGATTTATCTATATATAGCTCACCACTATCATATTCCATTTGGTTAGTTAAAATTTTAAATAGGGTTGATTTTCCTGCACCATTAGCACCTATTAATCCTATTTTTTCACCTTCATTTACGTTGAAGGTAATATCTTTTAAAATCATATCTATTCCGAAGTATTTACTTATATTTTTACAACTTAAAACTATCATTTATTTCACCGTCCTACTAGCATTTTAACATGAAAGTTAGAAATTTAAAATAATTTGTATAGTACAGTGTAGGAATGGGTATTGTGAGTAATAGGAAACATTGTTATATATAATACAATGAAAAGTAAAATTGGTATAGAAATTAAGTTTATTAAATTTTATAGACTATTTATGATAAAAAGTTAAAAAAATTTATAATTTATATATACAATAAAGTGTTTTAAATGTACAATATAGCATTATAGTTTATTTATTTGATAAAAAAATGTATAACAAATCCGTAATGATATAGTATAATATCTATATGAATAAAATCTCCGTTGAATATGAGATTATAACAGTTATTTTAGATAATATTTTCAATAGAAGATTATAATATGAAAAAGTATGGAAATGAAAGTGAAAAATATATAAAGAATATAAATAAGGAGTTGATAAGAGGTGGAAAAGAAAAGAAGCATTTCTATGGCTGTAATAAAAAGGCTACCTAAATACTACAGATATTTGCGCGAATTAGATAAAAATGAAGTTGATAGAATATCATCTAAAGAACTAAGTGAAAGAATTGGGTTTACAGCTTCACAAATAAGACAAGATTTAAATTGTTTTGGAGATTTTGGACAGCAAGGGTATGGATATAATGTTAAGGAATTATTATATCAAATCTCTGTTATATTAGGCCTTAATAAAGAGTATAACACTGTAATAATTGGAGCAGGAAATATAGGTCAAGCAATTGCCAATTATACAACATTTGATAAGATGGCATTTAATCTTAAAGGTATTTTTGATGTAAATGTAAAACTTATTGGACTTAAAATAAGAGATATCGAAATTAAAGATATGGATGAATTAGATAGTTTCTTACAGAGAGAAAAGATTAACATAGCCATAATTTGTGTTCCTAAAAATAGAGCTCAAGGGGTAGCAGATGTGGTAATAAAGAATGGCGTAAAGGGAATATGGAATTTTGCACCTATAGATCTAAAGGTTAACGAAGATGTTATTGTAGAGAATGTACATCTTAATGAAAGTTTAATGACTTTAAGTTACTTATTAAATGAGTGTGAAAAAGAAGAAGAATTCCTATAATGCTAAAAAAAGACAATACAAATTTCTTAAAATTTGTATTGTCAGGAATTTTTTGAATTTAATTATATGAATTAAGTAAAAAGATTCATTAAAAACATAAATAAAATATAAATTAGGTTGAAAAAGAATTATAAACAGTCTATAATAGTGATTAAGGTATTAGAACCTTGATCACTATTTTGTTAAATTAATAACGATTTATGGCGGCTAACACCTGAAAAATTGCATGGGGGATTTTAAAAATGGATTATAAGAACATAGTCTTGGAAAAAGAAGGAAATGTGGCTTTAGTTAAACTAAACAGACCTAAAGCATTAAATGCTTTAAACACAGAAACTTTAAAAGAAATTGATTGTGTTATCCAAGAAATTTCTGGGGATAAAGAAATTTATGCAGTTATTCTTACAGGAGAAGGTAAAGCTTTCGTTGCTGGAGCTGATATTTCAGAAATGAAAGAAATGAATGCTATAGAAGGTAAAGAATTTGGTATTCTTGGGAATGGGGTTTTTAGAAAAATTGAAAAACTTGAAAAACCTGTTATAGCTGCAGTTAATGGTTTTGCATTAGGTGGTGGATGTGAACTTGCAATGGCTTGTGATATTAGAATTGCATCAGTTAAAGCTAAGTTTGCACAACCAGAAGCAGGGCTTGGAATAACTCCTGGGTTTGGCGGAACTCAAAGGTTATCAAGACTTGTAGGTGAAGGAATTGCAAAAGAATTAATTTACACTTGTGACATGATCAATGCTGAAGAAGCTTTAAGGATTGGATTAGTAAACAAGGTAGTAGAACCGGAAACACTTTTAGATGAAGCAAAAGCTATGGCTAATAAAATAGCTAAGAATGCTCCTATAGCTATAAGCCAATGTAAAGCTGCTATCAATAGAGGCTTGCAAATGGATATTGATAGTGCAGTATTATATGAAGCTGAGGCATTTGGAATGTGTTTTGCTACTGAAGACCAAAAAGAAGGTATGACAGCTTTTGTTGAAAAGAGAGACAAGAATTTTAAGAATAGATAATCGAAATAGATAATCGTATAAGTAGGAGGTATTATAATGAATTTTTCATTAACTAAGGAACAAGAACTTGTAAAGCAAATGGTAAGGGAGTTTGCTATTAATGAAGTAAAACCTATAGCAGCTGAAATAGATGTTACAGAAAGATTCCCAATGGAAAACGTAGAGCAAATGGCTAGATACAACATGTTAGGAATTCCATTCCCAACTGAATTCGGTGGAGCAGGTGGAAACAACGTATCTTATGCTATGACTGTAGAAGAACTTTCTAAAGTTTGCGGAACTACAGGAGTTATAGTTTCTGCACACACTTCTTTATGTGGAGCACCAATATATCAATTTGGTACTCAAGAGCAAAAAGAAAAATATTTAACACCACTTGCAAAAGGTGAAAAACTAGGTGCATTTGGTCTTACTGAGCCAAACGCAGGTACTGACGCTGCTGGACAACAAACAACAGCTGTACTTGAAGGAGATCACTACGTATTAAACGGTTCAAAAATATTCATCACTAACGGTGGAGTTGCTGATATCTTCGTAGTATTTGCAATGACTGATAAATCAAAAGGAACTAGAGGAATATCTGCATTCATAGTTGAAAAGGATTTCCCTGGATTCTCAATAGGAAAAGTTGAAGAGAAGTTAGGAATAAGAGCATCATCTACTACTGAATTAGTATTTGAAAACTGCATAGTTCCAAAAGAAAACTTACTTGGAAAAGAAGGAAAAGGATTTTCTGTTGCAATGAAAACTCTTGACGGAGGAAGAATTGGTATAGCAGCTCAAGCTTTAGGACTGGCTCAAGGAGCTTTAGATGAAGCTGTTGCTTACATGAAAGAAAGAAAACAATTCGGAAGATCAATAGCAGCATTCCAAGGACTTCAATGGATGGTTGCTGATATGGATGTTCAAATCGAAGCTGCTAGACTTTTAGTATACAAAGCTG
Organism: Clostridium sp. UBA5119; assembly: GCF_002414285.1. Classification (NCBI taxonomy): domain Bacteria; kingdom Bacillati; phylum Bacillota; class Clostridia; order Eubacteriales; family Clostridiaceae; genus Clostridium; species Clostridium sp. UBA5119. Next base: position 30,647 of record NZ_DHYX01000098.1, read on the forward strand.
CTTACAAAAAAGATATGGGTATGCCATACTCAGTAGATGCTGCTAGAGCTAAATTATATGCTTCAGAAGTAGCTATGGATGTTACAACTAAGGCTGTTCAATTATTTGGTGGATATGGATACACTAAAGAATATCCAGTTGAAAGAATGATGAGAGATGCTAAGATAACTGAAATCTACGAAGGAACTTCTCAAGTTCAAAGAATGGTTATCGCAGGAAGCATATTGAAATAGGAGGTAGTGAAAGATGAAAATAGTTGTTTGTGTAAAACAAGTACCAGATACAAATGAAGTTAAAATAGATCCAAAAACAGGAACTCTTATAAGAGATGGTGTTCCTTCAATAATAAACCCAGATGATAAGAATGCTTTAGAAGGAGCATTACAATTAAAAGATACTTATGGTGGACACGTAACTGTTATAACAATGGGACCTCCACAAGCAAAAGTAGCTTTAGAAGAAGCATTAGCAATGGGAGCAGACGAAGCTATACTAGTTACAGATAGAGCTTTTGCTGGAGCTGATACATTAGCTACATCTCACGCTTTAGCTGCAGCTATTAAAAACTTAGATTATGATATAATATTCGCTGGAAGACAAGCGATTGATGGAGATACTGCACAAGTTGGACCAGAAATTGCTGAACACTTAGGAATGCCTCAAATAACTTATGTTGAAGCAGTTAGCCAAGAAAAAGAAGGCGTATTAAACGTAAGAAGAGCTTGGGAAGATGGATATGAAAATATCAGAGTTAATACTCCAGTTCTATTAACTGCAATCGAAACTTTAAATGTGCCAAGATATATGAACATTAAAAACATATTCTCAATGGCTAAAGAAAAAGAAGTTAAAGTATGGACTGTAGCAGACATTAACGTTGATGTTAACCTACTTGGTCTTAAAGGATCACCTACAAAGGTTAAAAAATCAATGACTAAAGAAGCTAAAGGACAAGGTGAAATATTTGAAGTATCACCAAAAGAAGCAGCTTCAATTGCGCTTTCAAAACTAAAAGAAAAACACTTCATCTAAGATATAGTTAAGGAGGAAATTACCATGAATATAGCAGATTATAAAGGTGTATGGGTCTTTGCAGAGCAAAGAGACGGAGAATTACAAAAGGTTGCTTTAGAATTATTAGGAAAAGGAAGAGAAATAGCTGACAAGTTAGGAGTAGAACTTACAGCATTATTACTTGGACATAAAAATATAGAAGAAATGACTAAAGAATTAGGAGCTTTTGGAGCAGATAAAGTATTAGTATGCGACAATGAGTTACTAACTCACTATTCAACTGATGGATATACAAAAGTTATAAACGAAGTTGTAAACGCTAAAAAACCAGAAATCCTATTCATTGGAGCTAGCTTCATTGGAAGAGATTTAGGACCAAGAGTTGCAGGAAGACTTTCAACAGGTCTTACAGCTGACTGTACATCACTTGATGTAGATCCAGAAAATAACAACTTATTAATGACAAGACCAGCTTTCGGTGGAAACCTAATGGCTACAATCGTTTGTGGAGATCATAGACCACAAATGTCTACAGTAAGACCTGGAGTTTTCGAAAAGTTAGCTAAAGATGAAAACAGAGCTTTCCAAGTTGAAAAATTTGACGTTGAATTAGCAGCTTCTGATATAAGAACAGAAACTATGGAAGTTGTTAAATCAGTAAAAGAAATGGTAGACATTACTGAAGCTGATATCGTAGTTTCAGGAGGAAGAGGAGTTGGCTGTAAAGAAAACTTCGATTTACTTCAAGAACTTGCAGACGTAATGGGAGGAACTTTAGCTGGATCAAGAGCAGCTGTTGATAATGGCTGGGTAGAAAAAGCAGTTCAAGTAGGACAAACAGGAAAAACTGTAAGACCTACTATATATATAGCTTGCGGAATTTCTGGAGCAATCCAACACTTAGCTGGAATGCAAGATTCTAACTACATCATAGCTATTAACAAGGATTCAGATGCTCCAATCATGAAAGCTGCTGACGTAGCTTTAGTGGGAGACTTTGCTAAAGTTATTCCAGAAATGATAGCTCAATATAAAGAGATGAACAAATAGTAAATTTATAAGACTTTAGATTAATTGAATTTTATAGTACACTAATTAACATAAGATGAGGGGATATACGGAGATGTATATACCCCTCATTTGTTAAATATTGAATAATAGTCTTATTTCGTTGAAAATTGTATACATATATTTATATTTATTGAGTTATTTTTGATAAATATAAATATAAATATATAAAAATGTGGTAATATAGATTTGTAATAGTCTATAATCCATAATACAAAATTATGTTAGGAGTGTTTAATATGAAAAAGATATGTGTTTTAGGCGCAGGTACAATGGGATCAGGAATAGCTCAAGCTTTTGCCGCTAAAGGATATGAGGTAATAGTTAGAGATATAAAGGATGAATTTGTACAAAAAGGTCTTGGAATGATAGAAAAAAATATTAAAAAACTTGCTACAAAAGGTA